>NZ_KB898093.1:370000-431594 GCF_000377425.1 Thioalkalivibrio sp. ALE28
ACCTGAATACATAGGGTGTTGGAGGCGAACCTGGGGAACTGAAACATCTAAGTACCCAGAGGAAAAGAAATCAATTGAGATTCCGTGAGTAGCGGCGAGCGAAAGTGGATTAGCCCTTAAGCGTCTTGAGTTTTAGTCGAGCGATCTGGAAAGGTCGGCCAAAGTGGGTGATAGCCCCGTAGACGAAAAGGCTCTTGACGTGAAATCGAGTAGGGCGGGGCACGTGAAACCCTGTCTGAACATGGGGGGACCATCCTCCAAGGCTAAATACTCCCTACCGACCGATAGTGAACCAGTACCGTGAGGGAAAGGCGAAAAGAACCCCGGAGAGGGGAGTGAAATAGAACCTGAAACCGTGTGCGTACAAGCAGTGGGAGCCCCTTCGGGGGTGACCGCGTACCTTTTGTATAATGGGTCAGCGACTTAATTTCAGTGGCAAGGTTAACCGCAAGGGGAGCCGTAGGGAAACCGAGTCTTAATAGGGCGCTCAGTCGCTGGAATTAGACCCGAAACCGGGCGATCTATCCATGGCCAGGGTGAAGGTGGGGTAACACCTACTGGAGGCCCGAACCCACTAATGTTGAAAAATTAGGGGATGAGCTGTGGATCGGAGTGAAAGGCTAATCAAGCTCGGAGATAGCTGGTTCTCCTCGAAAGCTATTTAGGTAGCGCCTCATGTATCACTCTCGGGGGTAGAGCACTGTTATGGCTAGGGGGTCATCTCGACTTACCAAACCATTGCAAACTCCGAATACCGAGAAGTGCGAGCATGGGAGACACACGGCGGGTGCTAACGTCCGTCGTGGAAAGGGAAACAACCCAGACCGCCAGCTAAGGTCCCCAAATCATGGCTCAGTGGGAAACGATGTGGGAAGGCAGAGACAGCCAGGAGGTTGGCTTAGAAGCAGCCATCCTTTAAAGAAAGCGTAATAGCTCACTGGTCGAGTCGGCCTGCGCGGAAGATTTAACGGGGCTAAAGCCATGTACCGAAGCTGCGGACTTGCTTTGCAAGTGGTAGAGGAGCGTTCTGTAAGCCTGTGAAGGTGTGCCGAGAGGCATGCTGGAGGTATCAGAAGTGCGAATGCTGACATGAGTAACGATAAGATGGGTGAAAAACCCATCCGCCGAAAGCCCAAGGTTTCCTGCGCAACGCTAATCGGCGCAGGGTTAGTCGGCCCCTAAGGCGAGGCAGAAATGCGTAGTCGATGGGAAACAGGTTAATATTCCTGTACCGGCTGTTAATGCGATGGGGGGACGGAGAAGGCTAAGTGATCCGGCTGTTGGTGCCCGGTTCAAGTATGTAGGGAGTGTCCTTAGGCAAATCCGGGGACACAATCCTGAGATACGATGACGAGCCTCCACGGAGGCGAAGTCACTGATGCCCTGCTTCCAGGAAAAGCCTCTAAGCTTCAGTTAACAGTTGACCGTACTCCAAACCGACACAGGTGGGCAGGGTGAGAATCCCAAGGCGCTTGAGAGAACTCGGGTGAAGGAACTAGGCAAAATGGTACCGTAACTTCGGGAGAAGGTACGCCTCGGCTGGTGATGGGACTTGCTCCCTGAGCTGGCTGAGGTCGCAGAGACCAGGCCGCTGCGACTGTTTATTAAAAACACAGCACTCTGCAAACTCGAAAGAGGACGTATAGGGTGTGACGCCTGCCCGGTGCCGGAAGGTTAATTGATGGGGTTAGCTTCGGCGAAGCCCTTGATCGAAGCCCCGGTAAACGGCGGCCGTAACTATAACGGTCCTAAGGTAGCGAAATTCCTTGTCGGGTAAGTTCCGACCTGCACGAATGGCGTAACGATGGCGGCGCTGTCTCCACCCGAGACTCAGTGAAATTGAAATCGCAGTGAAGATGCTGTGTACCCGCGGCTAGACGGAAAGACCCCGTGAACCTTTACTACAGCTTCACACTGAACTTTGAGCTTGTTTGTGTAGGATAGGTGGGAGGCTTTGAAGCCGGGACGCCAGTCTCGGTGGAGCCACCCTTGAAATACCACCCTGGCAAGTTTGGAGTTCTAACCCAGGCCTGTAATCCAGGTCGGGGACCGTGTGTGGTGGGTAGTTTGACTGGGGCGGTCTCCTCCCAAAGAGTAACGGAGGAGTGCGAAGGTACCCTCAGCGCGGTCGGAAATCGCGCGACGAGTGCAAAGGCATAAGGGTGCTTAACTGCGAGACAGACACGTCGAGCAGGTGCGAAAGCAGGTCTTAGTGATCCGGTGGTTCTGTATGGAAGGGCCATCGCTCAACGGATAAAAGGTACTCCGGGGATAACAGGCTGATACTGCCCAAGAGTCCATATCGACGGCAGTGTTTGGCACCTCGATGTCGGCTCATCACATCCTGGGGCTGAAGCAGGTCCCAAGGGTATGGCTGTTCGCCATTTAAAGTGGTACGCGAGCTGGGTTTAGAACGTCGTGAGACAGTTCGGTCCCTATCTGCCGTGGGCGTCGGAGATTTGACAGGATCTGTCCTTAGTACGAGAGGACCGGGATGGACGCACCTCTGGTGTTCCGGTTGTCACGCCAGTGGCACTGCCGGGTAGCTAAGTGCGGAAGGGATAACCGCTGAAAGCATCTAAGCGGGAAACCCACCTGAAGATGAGATCTCCCTGGACCCTTGAGGTCCCTGTAGGGCCGTTGAAGACTACAACGTTGATAGGCTGGGTGTTGAAGCGCGGTAACGCGTGTAGCTAACCAGTACTAATTGCCCGTGCGGCTTGACCATATAACACCCAAAGTGTTGGTGGTCTCGTCTGACACATCACCAAGTACACAAGCCTAGAATGCATTCCGAATTCAGACGACTCGGCACAAGCCGGGTTATCTGGCCAGTTTGTCTGGCGGCAATAGCGAGTAGGAACCACCCGATCCCATCCCGAACTCGGAAGTGAAACTGCTCTGCGCCGATGGTAGTGTGGGGCCTCCCCATGTGAGAGTAGGTCACCGCCAGGCATTAATCCGAAGCCCGATTCCCAGTCATGGGGGTCGGGCTTTTTTTATGGGCGCTTTCGAGGCAGGCTTGGATACAAGGTAACGCGATGCTCGTTGTGGCGGGTGCGGCACTTGGCCACAGCAGGCGGGGAGGTATTGTGCGAGGAAAAAGGACCGATGGTGGGCTGGTGATCGTAGGGCTTGTACTGCTCGGGATCGGGCTCTACGCAATTTTCGGCGGCCAGCTGGCGTTTACGCCGATTGCGCCAAGGGAAGGCGCGGGATTCGGCGGACCGCTGGCAATGATTATCGGGGTGGCGTTTGTTATTGGCGGGCTCTATTTCCTGCGGGAATCGCGGCGCTAAAAACGGTCTGTTCAGAGGTTGCCGACTGAGCGCGGCGGATACGGGCGGTGTAGTCGATCTGGCCTGGGCGGGGTAAGAGCGCGCTGTGTCCTCAGTCGATGCGGAAGTGGGCCCTGCGGTCGGGCGACTGCGGGCGTGATGCCGCGGGAGGGATGTTCGGCCAGTCCAGCCCGGGTGCGTCAGGCCAGGTCGCGTGTCAGGCGGGTGCGGTGGTGCGCCAGCCGAAGCCCTGGTCCTGGGTTGCGATGTCGACGTCGGAGGGGGTGCAGCCGAGCCCGTCTGCGAGGGCCGCTCGGGCAAGCGCCTCATCGTTGTTGTCGGTTGAGAGATGCATCCCGATGACGTGCCGGAGGCGGGACTGGTCGATGTTGCGCAGCAGCTCGGTGGCGGCATGATTGGGTAGGTGCCCGTAGCCCCCGCCAATGCGCCGCTTCAGGGATGCGGGATAACGCCCGGCGGCGAGCATGGCTGGGTCGTGGTTGCACTCCAGCAAGAGGGCATCCGCGCCACTCGCCATCGCGACCATATGGGGCGAGATATGCCCGGCATCGGTCATCAGGACCAGTCGGTGGTCTCCATCGGAGAGGGCGAACTGAGTGGGCTCGCGCGAGTCGTGGGGCACGGTGAAGGGGCAGACCCAGGCGTCGTCGATGTCCAGCGGGGCGTCGGCCTGGATCTCCTGGACGTGTGCGAAGCCATCGTCGCGAGCCGCCAGGCGGGTGCCCGGGCTGGTGAATACGGTGAGGTCGTACCGCCGGGACAGCGGGCCGGCGGCGCCGATGTGGTCCGCATGCTCGTGGGTGATCAGGACGGCGGTCAGGTCGCGGGGTGCAAGATCGACCCGGGCCAGGCGACGTTCGAGTTCCTGGACCGAGAAGCCGCAGTCGACAAGGAGACGGGTCGCGCCGATCTCCACGACCAGGGCATTTCCGGCGCTGCCGCTGCCGAGGGAACAGAAGCGGATCATCGCGTCGGCACCCCGGAGGGATTAACGGAGAATCTGCTGTTCGATGCGCTCCAGCACGAATTCCGCATCGCGACGCCGGAGGGGTTCCCCGTCGATATCACGGGCCTCGATACGGAGGTCGCCGTCGCCCACGTCGGTCAGGCGGACCTGGTAGCGTTCGTTCTCGCGACGGTCTCCGCTGCGACCGAAGATGCGACTGAAGAACCCGCCGCTTTCGCCTTCGCCCACCACGTCGGGGCGATAGGTCACCTCGAAGGTCCCGGTGTCACGATCCTGCTCGTCCACCAGCAGCCCGGCGCGATCCAGGAGCGTCCCCATTTGCGTCCACATCCGGTCGA
This sequence comes from Thioalkalivibrio sp. ALE28, assembly GCF_000377425.1. Classification (NCBI taxonomy): domain Bacteria; kingdom Pseudomonadati; phylum Pseudomonadota; class Gammaproteobacteria; order Chromatiales; family Ectothiorhodospiraceae; genus Thioalkalivibrio; species Thioalkalivibrio sp. ALE28. The sequence continues at coordinate 374,605 of NZ_KB898093.1, forward strand.
AGGCGCTGCCGATGACCAGCACGGGCTGGCCTTCGTGTTCCGTCTGGTGCAGTTCGGTCGGGCGGTCCCCGATGGTCTCGGCGACCCGGGCGCTGCCTTCCGGCATTTCGCCGGTGGCAAGGAAGACGCGGAGGCGATTGAGCATCTCGGCTTCCAGTTCCGGGTCAGAGGGCCGCATGGCCCAGCGCCAGGTTTCGCCCTCGGGCTCCTCGGACGCGCCCCGGTGGGATATGTAGATCGCGGAGTGCCCGTTGTCGCGTTCGACGCGAAGCCGGTACTTGTCCCGGGTGTTGGCGTCGTATACGTTCCCAAGGGCCCGCGCGAAGATGTTCTGGCTGCCCCGGAGCGGGATGCCGGCACGGTCCTCGGCCCATTCCGTCTCCATGATGCCGACCTGGGGCTCGTTGCGTTCCAGGCGCAGATTCTGGCTGTCCCAGAAGGCGGCAAGGCGATCCCACAGTTCCTCCGGGGGCGCCTCGACGCTGAGCCAGCGGACGCTGCCTTCGCGCATCAGCTGGACCTCGGCGGACTCGGGGAGGACGCGGGCATCGGTCTGCACCGGTGCGGTGGTGTCGGCCGGCTGGCGCTGCTGCTGACGGGCCTGGGAGTCCTGCTGTATCTCGCGGGCGCTGACGCGCTCGCCCGGCGCATCCGGGATGCGGTAGGCGCGCTCGCTGTCGGGGGCGATGAGGTCCGGCGGGACTTCGAGATTGTCCATCTGCCGGCTCATTTCGTACTGGGGACCGCTCTGGCGGTCGCCCGAGGTGGAACACCCGGCGATGGCGAGGCTCGTGGCCAGGGCAAGGGCGGTGCGCGTCGCGCGGCGGCGGAGCGGGGCGGAGTGTTTCATGTCGGGGTTCAGACCTCTATGCCGGCCTGGCGCATGGCGTCCAGGACCGGCGCATGGAAGGGTTCGGACAGCGGAGTCAGGGGGAGACGGATACCGTCCTCCATGAGTCCCATGCGATGCAGTGCCCACTTGACCGGAATCGGGTTGGCCTCGAGGAACAGCGCGGAATGCAGGCCGTCCAGCTGGCGGTTGATCGCGCGCGCCTCGTCCGGTCGGCCTTCGCGGACGGCGCGGCACATGGCCGCCATCAGACGGGGGGCGACATTCGCGGTGACCGAGATGATCCCGTGGCCACCCGCCAGCAGGAAGGCGAGTCCGTTGCCGTCATCGCCGCTGTACAGGTCCATGCGGTTGCCGACCCGCGCGACCAGTTCGGCGGTCCGCTCGTTACTCGCCGTGGCCTCCTTGATCCCGATGATGTTCGGGATGTCGGCCAGGCGTTCCACGGTTTCGGGCAGCAGATCCACCGCGGTCCGGCCGGGGACGTTGTACAGGATCTGCGGGATGTCGACGGCCTCGGCGATGGCCTTGTGATGCAGGTAGAGGCCTTCCTGAGTCGGCTTGTTGTAATACGGGGACACCAGCAGGCAGGCGTCCGCGCCACCTTCCTTCGCGCAACGGGTCAGCGCGATGGCCTCGCGCGTGGAGTTCGCGCCGGTGCCCGCGATCACCGGGAGGCGCCCGGCCACGGTCTTCACCGTGTGGGCAATCGCCTCGCAGTGTTCGTCGAAATCGAGGGTCGCGGATTCGCCGGTGGTGCCGACCGCGACAATGGCATCGGTGCCGGCCTCGATGTGGAATTCCAGGAGCCGATCCAGCGCCGGCCAGTCCAGGCTGCCGTCCGCGTGCATCGGGGTCGCCAGTGCGACCATGCTGCCTTGAAACATCGACTCCTCCAACATCGGGAATGGTGCAGTCTAACGGGCGGGTGACAAGGCATTCAAGATTCCCGCGGCCGGCATGCCACCGATGCCCGGTTTCGCGCGGCGCGACGCCGTTGGCGCCGCCCGGGCAAGGTGGTATGTTGCGAGCCATCATGCCTGTTGTCGCTTTCATGCCGAGTCCCTCCCGGGAATGGCGCGCCCCCGTTCCCGCACGCCGCCGGCGGGTGCCGCATGGCTGAAGTGGTCGGCACGGGTGCCCATACCCACCTGATCCTTAACCTGATCGGGCCCGACCAGCCGGGTCTGGTCTCCAGCGTGACCCGCGTGATCGTGGATACCGGCTGCAATCTCGAATCGAGCCGGATCACGGTCGTGGGCGGGTACTGCTGCATGGCGCTCAGTGCCAGCGGCAACTGGAAGACCCTCGGCACGCTGGAATCGCGTCTGGAACGGCTCGAAGCCGAGATGGGGCTGGTGGTGGTGGCACGCCGCGGGCCACTGGAGGAGCGCGCCGAGGCCGCCATGCCGTATGCCGTGGATGCGGTAGCCCTGGATGCGCCGGGCCTGCTGAATGCCCTCGCCGATTTCTTCACCAGCCGCGGGGTCAATCTGCGCGACGTTCAGACCCGGGTCTACATTGCCCAGCAGACCGGGGCGCGCATGTTCGCGGCCAACATGGTGGTGGATATCCCCGCCGGGCAGCACCTCGCCAGTCTCCGCGGCGAATTCATGGATTTCTGTGACGAACTGAACGTGGATGGCGTGCTGGACCCGATCAAGGCCTGAAGCCGCCGGGCACGCGGCCTTCCGCTTCGAGACCCACGAATCAAGGAGCAACGCCTGATGAGCATCGCAATCAACCAACCCGTCCCCGCTGACCTGCGCGTCCCGGCGACCGGCGACCAGACCCTGGGCCCGGCCGACTTCCAGGGCCGGATCGTGGTCCTCTACTTCTACCCCAAGGACAACACGCCGGGCTGCACCAACGAGAGCCGCGACTTTGCCGCCAGCCTGGATGCCTTCCAGGAGGCCGGCGCCGTGATCCTGGGTGTGTCGCGCGACAGCGTGAAGAGCCACGAGAACTTCCGCACCAAGCAGGAACTGCCGTTCGACTTGTTGAGCGATGGCGACGAGACGCTGTGCAATGCCTTCGATGTCATCAAGATGAAAAACATGTATGGCAAGCAGGTGCGCGGCATCGAGCGCTCCACCTTCCTGATCGATGCCGACGGCGTGCTGCGCAAGGAGTGGCGCAAGGTGAAAGTGCCGGGCCACGTGGACGAGGTCCTCGCGGCGGTGCGCGAACTCGCGGGGAGCTGACCCCCTTACCCTACCCCCGTTCCGGAGGTGCCATGAACGCGACCGACCAGGATCCGAAACGCCTGTTTGTCCTGGACACCAATGTCCTGATGCACGACCCCACGGCGCTGTTCCGGTTCAAGGAACACGACATCTTCCTGCCCATGGTCGTGCTCGAGGAGCTGGATCGCGGCAAGAAGGGGGTTTCCGAGGTCGCGCGCAACGTGCGCCAGGTCTCGCGCTTCATCGACGAACTCACCACCGGCGCGCAGCACGAACAGATCGCCGCCGGGCTGCCCCTGCAGGCCGACTCCCTCAGCGAATCGACGTTCGCACCCAGCGGCCGCCTGTTCTTCCAGACCCGCAATCTCAACGCCAGCCTGCCGGCCTCCCTGCCGGGGTCCTCGGCCGACAACGACATCCTCGCCACCGCCCAGGCGCTGAAGTCGGAATACCCCGATACCCCGGTCACGCTGGTATCCAAGGACATCAACCTGCGCATCAAGGCCGCGGTGATCGGCCTGCACGCGGAGGACTATTACAACGACCAGGTGCTGGACGATGTCAGCCTGCTGTTCTCGGGCATGACCGAGCTGCCGGCGGATTTCTGGGAGACGCACGGCACCAGGATGGACTCCTGGCAGGAATCCGGGCGTACCTACTATCGCGTGACCGGGCCGCTGGTCAGCGAGTGGCAGCCCAACCAGTTCGTCTACCGCGAGGGGGAGAACCCGCTATCCGCGATCGTGCTGGAGATCGACCAGCCGAACGAGTCCGCGGTGATCGAGCTGGTTGACGACTACATGACCCCGCGTCACAGCGTCTGGGGCATCAATGCCCGCAATCGCGAACAGAACTACGCACTCAACCTGCTGATGGATCCCGAGGTGGATTTCGTCTCCCTGCTGGGCGCCGCCGGTACCGGCAAGACCCTGCTGACCCTGGCCGCCGGCCTCGCGCAGACGCTGGAGGACAACACCTACAAGGAGATCATCATGACCCGGGTCACGGTCCCGGTGGGCGAGGACATCGGATTCCTGCCCGGGACCGAGGAAGAGAAGATGACACCCTGGATGGGGGCGCTGATGGACAACCTGGAGGTGTTGTCCAAGTCCGAGGGCGCCGGGGAATGGGGCCGTGCGGCGACCAACGACGTGCTGACCAGCCGCATCAAGATCCGCTCGCTGAATTTCATGCGCGGACGCACCTTCCTCAATCGCTACATCATCCTGGACGAGGCGCAGAACCTGACCTCGAAGCAGATGAAGACCCTGATCACCCGCGCCGGACCGGGGACCAAGGTGGTGGCGCTGGGCAACATCGCGCAGATCGACACCCCGTACCTGTCCGAGACCTCAAGCGGCCTGACCTACGTGGTGGACCGCTTCCGCAACTGGACCCACAGCGGGCATATCACACTGACCCGCGGCGAGCGCTCGCGGCTGGCGGACTACGCCTCGAATCATCTGTAGACGGCGGGTAAGGCACGCCCGGGGGCGGCAACGGAGCGGGAAACGGGCACCGTCATTGCGACGCCCCGCAGGGGCCGCGGCAACCTCCGGAGGTTGGTGGTGAGCCAGCTATGGCAGCAGATGGTTCCGGACGGAGTTCGCCACGTCGCTTCGCTCCTCGCGATGACGATACGAGTCCGTGTCGTTGCGAGGCCGTGACAGGGGCTGCGGCACTCTCTGGTGGCTGGCGCGGTGACGGGGTCTGCTGGTTTCGGACGCAGGTTGCCGCGTCGCCTTCGGCTCCTCGCAATGACGGTGCCTGTGCTGGCGCCGATGGGTCGGCTCAGCCGTCCTCGCTGTAGCGTACGCAGGCGCGGTCGGTCTCCCACAGGGTCAGGGCATGCATGCGCAGGCCCGGGCGGTTCAGGCGTTCCGCCATCTGGCGGAAGAACCACTGCGCGATGTTCTCGGCGGTCGGGTTGACCGTGTCGAACGGCGGGACATCGTTCAGATAGCGATGATCCAGCTGCCCGGCGATCTCGCGCGCTGCGGTCTTGACCACCTTGAAGTCCACCGCCATGCCGGCGTCGTCCAGGGTCTCGGCCTGGACCTCGGCCTCCACCTTCCAGTTGTGCCCGTGCATGTTCGCGCACTGCCCCGGGTAATCGCGCAGGGTATGCGCGGAGGCAAAGTCGGTCAGGACGCGGAGGGTGTAGCGGGCACTCATGATCTTTTCCGGGCGAGCGGCCGTCGACCGGCCGGGGTTTTGTCAGCCCGCGAAGCCTAGCCGGCCGCCGTCTTCCGCGCAATTCTCCTGCCTGGATGCGTGGCGAATCGCGGCCAGAACGCCGGCGGTGTCGAGACCGCAGTCGGCCAGGATCTGCTCGCGCGAGCCGTGTTCGGTGAAGACGTCCGGGATGCCCAGGACCTGGCAGGGCAGGGTCAGGCCCTCGGCGGACAGCCATTCCAGTACCGCGCTGCCGGCGCCTCCGGCACGGGCGTGGTCCTCGAGGGTCACGAAGCCGTCGTGGCTGGCGGCCAGTCGCGTGAGCACGTCGGTATCCAGCGGTTTGATGAAACGCATGTTCACCACGGTGGCGTCCAGCGCCTCGCCGGCGGCCAGGGCGGTGTCCAGCAGTGCGCCGAAGCTGAGGATCGCCAGGCCCCGGCCCTCGCGCACGACCTCGGCACGGCCGACCGGCAGGGTCTCCAGGTCTTCGGGGCCACCGTCCGGCAGCTCGCCGGGCCCGCCGCCGCGCGGGTAGCGCACCGCCGCCGGACCCTCGTGGGCGTAGCCGGTGGACAGCATCTGGCGGCACTCCCGTTCGTTCGCGGGAGCCATCAGCAGCATGTTGGGGACCGTGCGCAGCAGTGCGGTGTCGAAGGTGCCGGCATGGGTCGGGCCGTCGGCGCCCACGATCCCGGCACGGTCCACCGCGAACAGCACCGGGAGATTCTGCAGGGCGACATCATGGATTACCTGGTCCATGGCCCGCTGCAGGAACGTCGAATAGATCGCGACCACGGGCTTCTGGCCCTCGCAGGCCATGCCGGCGGCCAGGGTCACCGCGTGCTGTTCGGCGATTCCGACATCGAAATAGCGTTGCGGAAACTGCTCGGAGAAGGCGACCAGGCCGGAGCCCTCGCGCATCGCCGGCGTAATACCCAGCAGGCGCTCGTCGGCCGCCGCCTGATCGCACAACCACTGGCTGAAGATGTCGGTGTAGGTGGGCGCCTTCGGGGCCGCGGGGGCCAGGCCATTGGCCGGCTCGAACTTGGACACGCCGTGGTAGCGGCAGGGGTCTTCCTCGGCCGGTGCGTAGCCCTGGCCCTTGCGGGTGACCACATGCAGCAGTTGCGGGCCCTGAGTGGTGCGCAGGTTCTTCAGGATCGAGACCAGACCGTTGACGTCGTGTCCGTCCACCGGGCCGAAGTAGCGAAAACCCAGCTCCTCGAACAGGGTGCCGGGCACGAACATGCCCTTCATGTGTTCCTCGGCGCGCTGGGCGAAGGCCTTCATCGGCGGGACGAATTCCAGCATGCGCTTGGAACCCTCGCGTACCGAGCTGTACAGCGGGCCCGACAGCAACCGCGTGAAGTACTGATTGAGCGCGCCGACGTTGGGCGAGATCGACATGTCGTTGTCGTTCAGGATGACCAGCAGATTGCAGTCGAGGTCGCCGATGTGGTTGAGCGCCTCGAAGGCCATCCCGGCGGTCATCGCGCCGTCGCCGATCACCGCCACGTGGCGGCGGTCCAGCCCGGCGTGCTTCGCGGCCAGGGCCATGCCGGCCGCGGCACTGATGGAGGTGCTGGAGTGGCCGGCCCCGAAGGCGTCGTATTCACTCTCCGAGCGCTTGGGGAAGCCGGCCAGGCCGCCATACTGGCGCAGACCGGCCATCCCTTCCCGGCGCCCGGTCAGGATCTTGTGGGCGTAGGCCTGATGCCCCACGTCCCAGACGATGCGGTCGTCGGGGGTGTCGAAGGCGTAGTGCAACGCGATCGCGAGCTCCACGGTCCCCAGGTTGGCGGCCAGGTGCCCACCGGTGCGCGAGACGCTCTCGATCAGGAACTGGCGCAGCTCGCCGGCGACCCCGGCGAGTTCCGAGGCCGGGCGCTCCCGCAGGTCGGCGGGCCATTGGATTGCATCCAGCAAGGGGGTTGGGGTCATCGGTGCGGGCCGGTTCAGTTCATGCGGTCGACGATGTAGCGCGCGAGGAAGCGAAGCAAGTCCGCCTCCTGGCCGAAGGGTTGCAGCTCCGCGAGGGCCTCGTCGACCAGGGCCACTGCGCGTTCGCGCGAGGCCTCCAGGCCCTGCAGCGAGGGGAAGGTGGGCTTGTGCAGCCGGGCGTCCGCGCCGCAGGCCTTGCCCAGGACCTCGGGGTCGCCCTCGACGTCGAGTACGTCGTCGCGGATCTGGAACGCCAGGCCGATGCATTCGGCATAGCGCGTCAGTCGCCCCAGCGCCTCGGGGTCCGGTGTGCCCGCCAGGGCGCCCAGCCGGACCGAGGCGCGGATCAGGGCACCCGTCTTGAGCCGGTGCATGCGCTCCAGCTCCGGCAGGTCGATGGGCTGGCCGCAGGCGCCGAGGTCGATCGCCTGACCGCCGGCCATGCCGTGTAGGCCGGCCGCCCCCGCCAGTTCGCGCACGGCGTGCAGCCCCGTCGCCCCGGGCAGTTCCGCCACGCCGCCGGTCAGCACGTCGAAGGCCAGCGCCTGCAGGGCGTCCCCGGCCAGAATGGCCGTGGCCTCGTCGAAGGCCTTGTGGCAGGTGGGGCGGCCGCGGCGCAGGTCGTCATCGTCCATCGCCGGCAGGTCGTCGTGGATCAGGGAGTAGACGTGGATCATCTCCACGGCCGCGGCCATTGCGTCCAGGGCCACGTCCGGGGCGGCGGTGGTCCGTCCGGCCGCGTACACCAGTACCGGGCGCAGGCGTTTGCCCCCAGACAGTGTGGCGTAGCGCATGGCCTCGATCAGGCGCGTGTCCGGCGCGCCGTCTACGGCCAGGTGGCGGTCGAGAACGGCCTCGATGCGCTGCTGGTAGTGGGACAGGGCCTGTTCGGCATCGATGGCGGTCAAGGGCGTTTCGCTAGAACGGGACATCGGGATCCGTGCTGTCGTTCGGCTCCGCTGTCCGGGGAACGTTCGTGTTCCCGCCGTGGTCATTCTGGGCAGAGGCGTCCGCCGGTGTTTCTTGTGCCAGGGCCTCGATGCGGCGCTGAGCATCGTCGAGGGCGCGCTGACAGCGGTTGACGAGTTCCATGCCGCGCTGGAATTCGCCCAGCGACTGCTCCAGGCCCAGCTCGCCGGACTCCATCCGGGCAACCAGGGCCTCCAGGGCTTCCAGGCTGGCTTCGAATTCCGCCGGGCTGTCGGCGCTGGAAGGGTCGGTCATGATGGATCACCGGGTCGAAAAGGTGAGAAAGTATCCGATCCGCTGCGGCGAGGAAAGACGTACCGCCGGTCCGCCCTTGATTATGGGACAGACGCCCCCATGATGCGGAGGGCTTCCGGTTGACACTGAACCGGGCGCGGACTAGAGTTTTCGTACAGTTTAGACCCAGTCTAAACCGCCGTCTGCACAGGCATTCCTGTGGTTGTGTAGAACCCATAGAGAGAAGGAGAGCACCATGGATCTGAAAGGCAGCAAGACCGAAGAAGCCCTGAAAGAGGCCTTTGCCGGCGAATCGATGGCCAATCGCCGTTACCTGTACTTCGCTTCCAAGGCGGACGTCGAAGGCTACAACGACGTGGCCACCGTGTTCCGTTCCACCGCGGAAGGCGAAACCGGCCACGCCCACGGCCACCTCGAATACCTCGAGAGCTGCGGCGACCCGGCCACCGGCCTGGAATTCGGTTCCACCTCCGCGAACCTGAAGACCGCCGTGGCCGGCGAGACCCACGAGTACACCGACATGTACCCGGGCATGGCCAAGACCGCGCGCGACGAAGGCTTCGACGAAGTCGCCGACTGGTTCGAAACCCTGGCCAAGGCGGAGCGTTCCCACGCCAACCGCTTCCAGAAGGCGCTGGACCAGCTGGACGACTGATCGTCTCCTGCCTGGGAAGTATGCGGGGCCGGTTACCGGCCCCGTTTTCCGGGAGACACGGAACAGCCTGTGGGCGGTGCCTGAAGGCCGGGCCCGCATGTTGTTCCGTGTTTCCCCCGAAGCATCGTACTGATACGGACACCGGAGGGATGCATGTCTGCGCCGACGCACCAACGTGAAGGAAGTCTCGAAGCCCCGACCCGTCATCCGCTGGACTGGAAGAACCCCGAGTTCTACAACGAGGAATCGCTGTTCAGCGAACTCGAGCGGGTCTTTGATATCTGTCACGGCTGCCGTCGCTGCGTAAGCCTGTGCAACTCCTTTCCCACCCTGTTCGACCTGGTCGACGAATCCGAGACCCTGGAGGTCGACGGGGTCGACAAGAAGGATTACTGGCAGGTCGTCGATCACTGCTATCTGTGTGATCTGTGCTACCTGACCAAGTGCCCCTACGTGCCCCCGCACGAATGGAATGTGGACTTCCCGCACCTGATGCTTCGGGCCAAGGCCTTTCGTTTCCAGAACGAGGGCGCGAAGACCTCGCACAAGTTGATGTCCAGCACCGACACCGTCGGCAAGCTGGCGGGTATCCCGGTGGTCGCCGGCGCGGTCAACGCCGCGAACAAGAACGGTGCCGTGCGCAAGATGCTCGACAAGACCATGGGCGTGCACCCGGATGCCCCGGTCCCCGAATACCACTCGAAAAAGGGGCGTTCGCGCCTCGCGAAGGCCGCGAAGGGGGTCAGCAACCCCGAGCCTGCCGGCGCCACCCAGGGCAAGGTCGCCCTCTATGCGACCTGCTACGGCAACTACAACGAGCCGCACCTGGTCGAGGACCTGGTCAAGGTCTTCGAACACAACGGCATCGAAGTCACCCTGGTCGACAAGGAACAGTGCTGCGGCATGCCCAAGCTGGAGCTGGGCGACCTGAAGTCGGTGGAGGCCTCCAAGGACGCCAACATCCCGGCGATGAAGCGCATGATCGACCAGGGCTACGACATCGTCGCCCCGGTGCCGTCCTGCGTGCTGATGTTCAAGCAGGAACTGCCGCTGATGTTTCCGGACGACGCCGACGTGATCGCGGTGCGCGACCGCATCTTCGACCCGTTCGAGTACCTGATGGAGCGGCACAAGGACGGCAAGCTCAACACCGACTTCCCCGAAAAGCTCGGCAAGATTGCCTACCACGCCGCCTGCCACCTGCGGGTGCAGAACATGGGGCTCAAGACCCGTGACCTGCTGAAGCTGGTGCCGGATACCGAGATCGACGTCATCGAACGCTGCTCCGGGCACGACGGTACCTATGGCGTGAAGAGCGAATTCTATGAAACGGCCAGCAAGATCTGCCGCCCGGTGGTCAGCCGCGTGCAGAAGGCCGAGTCGGATCATTACTCGAGCGACTGCCCGATGGCCGGCCACATGATCGAAAACGGGTTGCAGGGCAAGGGCGAGGACAAGGCGCCCGAGCACCCGCTGACCCTGCTGCGCCAGGCCTACGGCCTGTAGCCGCCGCTCGACCCACAGGACGCGACACGGGCGGAAGACGCGCCCGGGAATGGAGAAAAGACATGGCCAGTGACAGCTACCACGAACCCGTCGAAGAACTGAGCGACGAGTCGCGCGAAATGCACCGTGCGATCGTCTCGCTGATGGAGGAACTCGAGGCGGTGGACTGGTACCAGCAGCGCATCGACGGCTGCAAGGACGAGGAGCTCAAGGCGATCCTCGCGCACAACCGCGATGAGGAGATCGAACACGCTGCGATGGTGCTGGAGTGGATCCGGCGCCATAACCCGGTATTCGACCACGAACTGAAAGACAACCTCTGGTCCGACAAGGACTACACGAAGACGGGGCACCACCACGATCACTGAGGGGTGCCGGTCCTGGCGGGCCAGTCCGATGAGACGGAGGTATCGAGATGCAGATGGAGGCAAGTGTGGATAAGCTGAGTCGTGAAGACCTGTATTCGCTGGAGAAGTACCACGAGGTACGCCCCCAGTTCCGCAGCGAGGTGATGCAGCACAAGCGGGATCGTGTGGTGCAGGTGGGTCCGGCGGTGACCCTGCATTTCGAGGATCGCAAGACCATGCAGTACCAGATCCAGGAGATGCTGCGGGTCGAGAAGATCTTCGATGCCGAGGGCATCCAGGACGAGCTCGACGCCTACAATCCGCTGATCCCGGATGGCTCCAACTGGAAGGCGACCATGATGGTCGAGTATCCGGACGTGGACGAGCGCAAGGTGCAGCTGTCCAAGCTGATCGGGATCGAGCGCAAGACCTACGTGCAGGTCGAAGGCCACGACAAGGCCTACCCGATCGCGAACGAGGACCTGGATCGCGAGACCGATGACAAGACCTCCTCGGTGCACTTCCTGCGCTTCGAGCTGACGCCGGAGATGGTCTCCGCAGCGAAGTCCGGTGCGGCCATTGCTATGGGCGTGGAGCACGAGAACTACAGCCATCGGCTGGACGCCGTCGCCGAGGGCACGCGCGAGTCGCTCGCGGCCGACCTCGATGCCGTCAACTGACGCGGTCCCTATGCCCGCTTCACGAAAGGCGCCTCCGGGTGCCTTTTTCGTTTCCGGCGCATGCCGGACTGTGGCTTCGTCTGGCCGCCTGCCTCGTGGTGGCTGGCCCTGGATCGTCGCTTGGTGTTTACGGTGGTTCCGGTCCACATACTGCCCGGCGCTGACTCGCCAGCGCGCCGCGAGGTCCTTTCTTGCTTGCCCAAGAAAGGACCCAAAGAAGGGCACCCGGATTTCGCCCGGGAACCTCGCTCCGGACGCGCTGGGCCGGCGGCGCTGAACTCGCTGCGCCTTCGGCTCCGCTCAGACATCCAGCGCCTTCTCCCGGCCCATCACGCCCTCCGCGAGGGGCTCCATACGGGGGGGGAAGGTCAAGACAGAAGGTATTCCAGCCCCACGACACAACAATAGTTATTGCCATCCGAAAGCCCCCGGCGCCCGCTGCGCGGGCGCGGCACGCAACGGCTAACGGCCGAGCGTGCCCAAGATGTGCGAAGACCTAGCCATCCTCCACTGGCACGACCGTCGGGACGGCCGTTGTCTTGACCTTGACCCCCACCCGTTGTCGTCGCGCCGAGTGGAGAGGGTTTTCGCGGGGAAAAAGGCGCTGGATGTCTGAGCGAAGCGCAGCGTAGCGAGTTCAGCGCCGCCCGCGAAAAGCCTCGGAGCGAGGGAAACCCCGGCCCGCACAGCGGGCCGGGGTCGCGGCAGTCGGGCGTGTTTCTTGGTGACTTCTTTGCACGAGCAAAGAAGTCACTCGGGGCGCGCTGGCGAGTCAGCGCCGGGCAGGCGGCGGACCGAAGGCACGTAAACACCCGAGGCCGAACCAGGACCAGCCACCACGAGGCAGGCGGTGAGCCGAAGGCACCGTAAACGTGACCGGCGGACCAGCCGGGAAGGGGCGGGGCTGGCCGCTAAAGGGCGTCGAGGACTTCGGAGAGGCGCGAGACCGCGACGACCTCCATGCCCTTGATGGGCTTGCGCGGCGCGTTGGCCGCCGGCGCGATGGCCCGCGTGTAGCCGTGCTTGGCCGCCTCGCGCAGGCGCTCCTCGCCATTCGGCACCGGCCGGATCTCGCCCGCCAGCCCGACCTCGCCAAAGGCCAGCATCTCCTGCGGCAGTGGCCGGTCGCGAAAACTCGACAGCGCGGCCGCGAGCATCGGCAGGTCGGCGGCCGTCTCGGTCATGCGCACGCCGCCGACCACATTGATGAAGACATCCTGGTCGAACAGGGCGACGCCCCCGTGCCGGTGAAGCACGGCCAGCAGCATGGTCAGGCGGTTCTGCTCCAGCCCCACGGTGATGCGCCGCGGTTGCGAGGCATGGCTCTCGGCGACCAGGGCCTGAACCTCGACCAGCAGCGGCCGCGTGCCCTCGCGAGTGACCATCACGACGCTGCCGGGCACCGGGCCCTGGTGGCGGGAGAGGAAGATTGCGGAAGGGTTGGAGACGGCCTTCAGGCCGTTCTCCAGCATCGCGAACACACCCAGTTCGTTGACGGCGCCGAAACGGTTCTTTACCGCGCGCAGCATGCGGTAGCGCCCGTCCGGGTCGCCCTCGAAATACAGCACGGTGTCGACCATGTGCTCCAGCACGCGCGGCCCCGCGAGCTGGCCGTCCTTGGTCACATGCCCCACGAGAATCACGGTGATGCCGCGCTGCTTGGCCAGCCGCACCAGGGCGGCGGCACTCTCGCGCACCTGGCCGACCGAGCCGGGCGCGGATTGCAGCGCGGCGGTGTAGAGCGTCTGGATGGAGTCGATCACCAGCACTCGCGGGCGTTCGCGCTCGCAGGTGGCGATCACGTTCTCCACCTGGGTCTCGGTGAGCAGGCGCAGCCCGTCGACCTCCAGACCAAGGCGCCGGGCCCGCATGCCGATCTGCTGGGCCGACTCCTCGCCGGTCACGTAGAGCGTGTCGCCGACCGGCAGCATCGCCAGGGTCTGCAGCAGCAGGGTGGACTTGCCGATCCCCGGGTCGCCCCCCAGCAGCACCACCGAGCCGTGGACCAGCCCGCCACCCAGCGCGCGGTCCAGCTCCGACAGCCCGGTGCCGGTGCGCGGGACCTCGGCCAGCTCGACCTCGCCCAGCCGGGTGATGCCGGCGGCCTCGCCGGCGTAGCCGCCGCGCGGGCCGGCGCTGGCGGCCGGGGTGGCCTCCTCGAGGGTGTTCCAGGCGCCGCAGTCGCCGCACTGGCCGGCCCATTTGGGGCTGACCGCGCCGCAATCCCGGCAGACGTACTGGGTCTTTGCCTTCGCCATCAGGCTTCCTTGTTGTCGGGCGTGGCGGGCAGGTCCGGTGCGACCACGCGCACGGTGCGGATGGTGTTGTTCTTGATCTGGGCGATATCCATCACCACGCCGTTGATCTTCACGCTCACCGGTGCCTCGGGGATGCTCTCCAGGTGTTCGACGATCAGGCCGCTCAGGGTCTTGGGGCCGTCCTGCGGCAGGTCCAGGCCGAGGGCGCGGTTGAGTTCGCGCAGGTGGATGCCGCCGTCGACCATGGCGGAGCCGTCTTCCTGGCGCAGGACGTCGTCGCTCATCGCCGGGGAGTCGGTGGTGAACTCCCCGACGATCTCCTCCAGCAGGTCTTCCAGGGTGATCAGCCCCTCGATATCGCCGTACTCGTCCACGACCAGGCCAATCCGTTTCTTCTGTTGCTGGAAGTTGATCAGCTGACGGTTGAGTGCCGTGCCCTCGGGGATGAAATACGGGGGCGTTACCACCTGGCGCAGGTCGTCGGGGCCGAATTCGTCGCGCTCGACCAGGGGCAGCACGTCACGGCGGTGGATGAAGCCGACGATACGGTCCAGCTCGCCTTCCACCACGGGCAGGCGTGTGAAGCTCCCGTGGATCAGCTGGTCTTCGACTTCGTTCCATGGCTCGTTCAGGTCGATCACCACGATCTCGTTGCGCGGGATCATGATGTCCTCGACCGTGGTGCGCTCGAGGTCCAGCAGGTTCAGCAACATGCGCTGGTGATTGGCCGGGATCAGTGCGCCGGCCTCCGAGACCACGCTGCGCAGTTCATCGGTATTCAGCGCGGCGCGCTGGCCGGCGTTCATGTGCACGCCGAACAGGCGCAGCACCCCGTTGGCCATCAGGTTGATCAGCCACACTACCGGCCACATCACCTTGATCAGGCCGGAGTAGACCCATGCGGCGGGGTAGGCGATGCGCTCACTGTGCAGGGCCGCGAGGGTCTTCGGGGCGGTCTCGGCGAAGATCAGGAGGGTCAGGGTCAGCACGCCCGTGGCGATGGCGACCCCGGTATCCCCGAACAGGCGCCAGCCGATGAAGGTGGCGATCTGCGCGATCAGGATGTTGACGAAGTTGTTGCCCAGCAGGATCAGGCCGATCAGCCGGTCCGGTTTGTCCAGCAGCCGCGCGGCCAGTTGCGCGCCGCGGTGGCCGGTCTGCGCGCGGTGGCGCATCCGGTAGCGGTTCAGCGCCATCAGCGCCGTCTCCGAGCCGGAGAAAAACGCGGACAGCAGGAACAGCACCACCAGGGCGCCGAACAGGACGGACAGCGGGATCTCTTGCAAGGGCGCGGCCTGCGGTCAGGGTTGGGGCGGACGCGGTGGCGTCGTCGGGGTCATTTCAGGCAAGGGGCGCCGGGGTGTCAAGCCGCCTCGGGGGCATTCAGATCCGCCCGAGGATGACCTCCAGCACCAGCTTGGAGCCGAAATAGGCCAGCACCAGTACGACAAACCCGCCGGTGGTCCAGGCCAGCGCGCGGGTGCCGCGCCAGCCCAGGCGCCAGCGCCCCAGCAGCAGGGTGGAGAAGATCAGCCAGGCCAGGATCGACAGCGTGGTCTTGTGCACCAGATGCTGGGCAAACAGGTTGTCCACGAACACCAGGCCGGACAGCAGGCTGAGCCCGAGGAACAGCCAGCCGATGAAGATCATCCGGAACAGCCACACCTCCATCGAGAAAAGGGGCGGCAGGGCGCGCACGAAACCCGAGGCATGGTGGTTGTGCAGCGCGCGATGCTGGGCGGCCATCACCGCGGCCTGGGCGGTCGACAGCGCGAGGAAGGCCCAGCCCAGCGCGGAAAACAGGATGTGCAGATCGATCCCCGCGGAGGTGGCGTAGCGGGTATCGCCGTCGCACAGCAGCGCGGTCATGGCGGCGAGCGCCGTCAGCGGCAGGATCACCACGCCGAGGATGGCCAGCGGATGGCGCCAGCTCGTCAGCCACAGCAGCGCGGCTACCAGCCACAGCGAGGCTGACAGGGCGTTGCCGAGGCACAGGTTGAGCCCGGCCTCGGTGAGCACCATCGGCAGCAGCGCGCCCAGGTGGGCCAGCAGGCCCAGCCCCCACAGGGCCAGGGCCGCTCGCGGCTGGCCGGGTGTCAGCGGCTGGCGTCGGGCGGTGATGGCCAGGTAGCCCGCGGTGGCGAGATACAGCGCGACGGCGAGGAGTCCGGTGGCAATGATCATGACGCCGGATTATCGCTGCAATGCCGGTGGATTGCACATGCCGGCGGCGGTTGCGGGTCGCCCCGCGGCGGGCCTGCATGCAAGGCCGCGAGACCGGTATACTGTCCGGTCCCGCGGTCGGCCCAAGCCCGCCGCCCGCGCACGGATCAGAAGAGGACACGCGATGTTCGACGGCCTTTCCAGCCGCCTGCAGGAGACCATGAAGCGCCTGAAAGGTCAGGCGCGGCTCACCGAGGACAACATCCAGGACGCCCTGCGCGAGGTGCGCATGGCACTGCTGGAGGCCGACGTGGCCCTGCCCGTGGTGCGCGAGTTCATCAAGGACGTCAAGGAAAAGGCGCTGGGCAAGGAGGTCATCGGCAGCCTGACGCCGGGCCAGGCCCTGATCAAGGTCGTCCATGACGAACTGATCGCGACCATGGGGGGCGAGAATGCCTCCCTGAACCTCGCCCATCAGCCCCCCGCGGTGGTGCTGGTGGCCGGTCTTCAGGGCGCGGGCAAGACCACCAGCATTGGCAAGCTCGCGCGCCTGTTGCGCGAGCGCGAGAAGAAAAAGGTCGCGGTCGTGAGCTGCGACGTCTACCGCCCGGCGGCGATCCAGCAGCTCGAGACGCTGGCGGGGCAGGTGGGTGTCACGTTCTATCCCAGCGACACCAGCCAGAAGCCCGAGGCGATCGCTGATGACGCGGTGGCCCGCGCCCGCCGCGAGGGGGTCGAGGTCCTGCTGGTGGATACCGCCGGCCGGCTGCATGTCGACGAGGACATGATGGCCGAGGTCCGGGCGCTGCATCAGGTGATCGACCCGATCGAGACCCTGTTCGTGGTCGATTCCATGACCGGCCAGGACGCCGCGAATACCGCGCGCGCCTTTGGCGAGGCCCTGCCGCTGACCGGTGTGGTGCTGACCAAGGCGGACGGCGACGCCCGCGGCGGTGCGGCGCTGTCGGTGCGCCAGATCACCGGGGTGCCGATCAAGTTCATCGGCATGGGCGAGCGCCCGGATGCGCTGGAGCCGTTCCATCCCGAGCGCATCGCCTCGCGCATCCTGGGCAAGGGCGATGTCCTGTCGCTGGTCGAGGAGGCCAGCCGTCAGGTCGACCAGGACCAGGCCGCGAAGCTGACCCGCAAGCTGAAGAAGGGGCGAGGCTTCGATCTGAACGACCTGCGCGACCAGCTGGGCCAGATGCAGAAGATGGGGGGCATGAGCTCCATGCTCGAGAAGCTCCCCGGTGGCGGCAAGCTGCCGGACGCCGTCAAGAACCAGGCCAGCGACAAGGAGATCGGTCGCATGATGGCGGTGATCTCGTCCATGACCGAGCACGAACGCCGCCATCCCGACGTGATCAAGGGCTCGCGCAAGCGGCGCATCGCGGCCGGGTCCGGCACCCAGATCCAGGACGTGAACCGCCTGCTCAAGCAGCACACCCAGATGAGCAAGGCGATGAAGAAGTTCTCCAAGGGCGGCGCGTCGAAGATGATGCGCGCCCTGGGGGGCAAGATGGGCGGCATGGGGGGTATGGGTGGCCCCGGCGGCGGGATGCCGTTCCGCTGATGGTCAAGGTTCGCGCGAACGACCGCTTGCAGCCGTGGGGAGCCCTGCCGCTTCCCTTGTGTTGCTGGCCGGATTCGTTATAATCGCGCGTTTTCTCGAGAAAACGGACTCACGGGGTTCAACACTACATGGTTACGATTCGCCTGCTACGCCGCGGCGCCAAGAAGCGCCCGTTTTATTCGATCGTGGTTACCGATTCCCGCGCTCGTCGCGATAGCGGCTACAAGGAGCAGATCGGGTTCTTCAATCCGGTGGCCCGCGGTCAGGAAGAGCCGCTGCGCATCGATCTCGAGCGCGTGGACTACTGGCTGGGTCACGGCGCCGGCATGTCCGAGCGCGTGAACCACCTGGTCAAGGGCTACCGCAAGCAGCAGTCCGCGGCGGCCTGAGGTCGTCCGGTCCGCTGTACTGACGCTTGGCTGCGGTCATGAACGAGGCGGGTGAGCGCATCCGCGTCGGGCGTGTCTCCGGGGTCTATGGCGTCAAGGGCTGGGTCCGGGTGTTTTCCGAGACCGAGCCGCGCGCCGCGATTACCGAGTTCCCGCAGTTGTGGATGCACTACGGGAACGACTGGCGCCTGGTCGAGATCGAAGGCGGCCGCGCGCATGGCGCGGGCGTCGTGATGAAGTTCCGCGAGGCGGCGGATCGCGATGCCGCCTACGGGTTGATCGGCGCCGAACTCGCGATCGAACGCGACTGGCTGCCCCCGGCCGAAGAGGGCGCCTACTACTGGGCCGACCTGCTGGGCATGGCGGTCGAGAATCGCGACGGCACGGCACTGGGCACCATCTCGGGCTTGATCGAGACCGGTGCCAACGACGTGCTGGTGGTCCGGGGTGACCGGGAGCGCCTGATCCCCTGGGTGCGCGAGCAGTACGTGCTGGATGTGGACCTGGAGGCTCGCTGCGTGCGGGTCGACTGGGATCCGGATTTTTAAGCGGCGCCGGTGCGTTTCGACGTCATCACGCTGTTTCCGGAACTGGTCGCGGCGGTTGGCGAAGCCGGCGTGACCGGGCGGGCCGTCGAGCGCGGCCGGCTGGACCTGAAATACTGGAATCCGCGCGCCTGGGGCGCCGGCTTCCACCAGGCCGTGGACGACCGTCCCTATGGCGGCGGGCCAGGCATGGTGATGCAGTACGCGCCCCTGGCGTCCGCGCTGGATGCGGCGGTGGCGGACGCGGACGCGGTCCCGTACGTGATCGCGCTGACCCCGCAGGGGCGGCCGATCCGGCAGGCGATGCTGCGCGAGCTGGCGGCGCGCCCCCGGGTGGCCCTGGTCTGCGGGCGCTACGAGGGCATCGACGAGCGCTTCATCGAGGCGCGGGTCGATGAGGAATGGTCGCTCGGCGACTTCGTGCTCTCGGGCGGGGAGCTCGCGGCCATGGCGGTCGTCGATGGCTGCGCCCGTCTGCTCCCGGGGGTCCTGGGGCATGCGGACTCCGCCGAACAGGATTCCTTCAGTGCCGGGCTGCTGGATTGCCCGCACTACACCCGGCCGGAGACCGTGGCCGGGCGGGCAGTACCGCCGGTACTGCTGGGTGGCGACCATGGCGCCATCCGCCGCTGGCGCCGCCGTGAGGCGCTGGGCAGGACCTGGAGCCGGCGGCCGGACCTGCTGGCCCGGCTGGAACTCGGGGCCGAGGATGCGGCCCTGTTGGACGAATACCGTGTGAGTGGCCGGACAGGCGGCTCGCGCACCGAAAGCGATGATTGAGGTCGAGCAATGAATAACGTCATTCAGGAACTGGAAGCCGAGCAGATGAAGTCGGATGTGCCCGCCTTCGGGCCCGGCGATACCGTGGTGGTGCAGGTGAAGGTGCGCGAAGGCGACCGCGAGCGCCTGCAGGCCTTCGAGGGCGCGGTGATTGCGGTGCGCAACCGCGGCCTCAACTCCGCGTTCACCCTGCGCAAGGTCTCCTACGGTAACGGTGTGGAGCGCACGTTCCAGACCCACAGCCCGCAGATCGCCGAGATCAAGGTGAAGCGCCGCGGCAAGGTGCGTCGCTCCAAGCTGTACTACCTGCGCGACCGCACCGGCAAGGCCGCCCGCATCAAGGAAGACGTCAAGGCGGCGAAGTAACGCCGGCCGGCGGGGTGCGGCAAATGGCCGTGACCCCGTCACCCCTGGCTTTTCGCTATTCGATGTCGGCTGGATCGACGACCCGCAGCCAGCGCTGTCTCCTCCCCGGAGTCGCGCTGGCTTTTGCGTGGCTGGAATCCGCGAACGGTGAGCTCCTCGCCTGCGACTGGCAGGACCCGGATGATCCCCGGGAGTTGGTCCCGCTGGCCGACATCCCGGGGGCCGATCGTCGCCCGCCACCGTTTGCCCCGGACGCCTATGGCCGGGATGCGTCCGCCTGGCAGCCGACCCCCGCGGTCCCGCCGGGCAGTGCCCATGCGCGCCGCGTCTGGGCGGCCCTGTCGGAGATCCCGGTCGGCGAGGTCCGCACCTATTCCGAGATTGCGGCCCGCGTGGGCTCGGCGCCCCGCGCCGTGGGGCAGGCCTGTCGCGCCAACCCCTGGCCGCTGTTCATCCCCTGCCATCGGGTCGTGTCCTCCCGCTTTCGTCGTACCCATGATGTGGGCGGCTACGCAGGCGATCAGGTGGGCGAGCTGGCCCAGGTCAAGCGCCTGTTGCTGGCGCACGAGGGGGTTCTGAACCACGAATGATCCGGCGCCCGTCGCGTGCCGGTTTTTCTCCCTTCCTTCCGTCCCCCCGGTGATTCTTCCCGCCTCCGCGGCGGCTGGTCTGCGTGCTTTGTTCCCCCTGCGGGGAATCTTCATCTCTTTTTTCAGTTTCTTGCGTGCCCGGGCCGTGCTGAACGGCGCCTGAAAAAATTTCCCAAAACCGGGAATAGATTGGAGTGGTCCCCCGTCTGCCCCTCGGTGTTGAAGCCCAAGAACCTTTCAAAAACAGACTTTTAGGAAACGCTAATATAGTCTTTTGTGTTGACAGCACGGACTCGGGTTCAGCACTCTGCTACACAGGTCCGGGCCAGATCAGTCCCGGGCTTCATCGAAAAAAACCCGTGTGATGGAGGTTTCCATGTTCAAGAAAGCATTGCTTGCGTTGCCCGTAGCAATGGCTGTTGGGGCTGCGGCTCAGGCTGGCGAGTGGCAGGACCCCAATGATGTCCTGCAGAACCTGCTGCAGAACAATCCCGATTCCGCCTACCTGCATCAGAGTGAAATGAACATCATGATGATGCCGGACAACCCCGCCCTGTGGCTGGTCGACGAAGGCGAAGAACTGTTCTACGCCGAGCGTGGCCCGAACAACGTCTCCCTGGAAGGCTGCGACTTCGGCAAGGGCCCGGGCGAGCTTGAGGGTGCTTACGTCGAGCTGCCGCGCTACTTCGAAGACACCGGCAAGGTAATGGACTTCGAGATGCGCCTGGTGCACTGCATGAAGGAACTGCAGGGCTTCACCAGCGATGATCCCGCGGTGGCCCGCCGGCACGGCAACGGCTCCGACATCATGCAGCTGACCACCTATATCGCCCACCAGTCCTCCGGGATGGCGTGGAACCCGCCGCTGGATCACCCGGAAGAGCAGGCCATGCGCGACGCCGGTGAGGTGCTCTTCTTCCGCCGCGGTGGCGCGATGGACTTCAACTGCGCCTCCTGCCACGGCGATGCCGGCAAGCAGATCCGCGCCTCCGTGCTGCCCGAAATGCGCAATGGCCAAGAATGGACCAAGGCTGTCTCCTGGCCCGCCCACCGCGCTGGCCACGACAACGTGCGTAGCCAGAACCACCGTATCCGTGGTTGCGTGTGGCAGATGCGTCACGCCGGTATCAAGGCGGACACCCCGGTCAACACCGCGCTGATCTCGTTCTGGAACGATGCGGCGCGTGGCGAACCGGCCATCCTGCCTGACCTGAAGCGGTAACCTACGGACGCAATAGGAGACACCAAGTATGTTTAAGAAGAATGCTGTTGCGGCCGGCATGGCCGCGTTCGCATCCGTCGCCCTGACCGCAGGTTGCGCCGTTGCCGACGGGAGCAAGGGTTCGGATGTCGACATCACCGCGATGAGCGCCGAGGAACTCGCCGAACATCTCATCTTCGAGACGGACAGCTTCCGTGATCAGGAGATGCAGGAAGGCGGTACCTGGCGTGATCGCATGACCCAGGATGAACTGCAGAAGGCCTGCTCCATGGAAGGTGACCCGGACGGCGAGACCGCCGGCCGTGTGGTCGCGATGGCGCGCGCGTCCTACGAGGCACCGGAAAGCATCGAGCTGGGCGACTGGCGCAAGGGTGCCGAACTGGCCGACTCCGGCTACGGCTATCGCCAGGGTCATAACACCGATGACCACAGCCAGCGCGAAGCCGGTGGCAACTGCTACAACTGCCACGTGTTCGACCCGCGGGTATCCGAGCAGGGCACCATCGGCCCGAGCCTGCAGAACTACGGTGCCAACCGTGGTACCAGCGAAGCCGTGCTGCGCTACGTGCACGAGGTGATTTCCAATCCTCACCAGTACTTCCCGTGCACGGAGATGCCGCGCTTCAACTCCGACCGTCACCAGCTCCTGAGCGACGAGCAGATCAGCCATATCATGGCCTACCTGCTGGATCCGGAGTCGCCGGTCAACAACCAGTAACTCGTTTGCTGGATCGGGGCAGTCCGCAAGGACTGCCCTTTTTTGAGTCCCCGCGCAAGGTTGCGGGGCTTCAGAAAAGGGTCCCATCGCGCTCGACCTCTCGTCCGTGCGCGGGTCCCGGGCGGGAACGAGACGCTCCAGCCATCAGGGCAGCCGGGCGAATGCCTTGAAGCGCTGGTCTCACCGCGGGCAAGAAGCGGCAACAGCCGACGCAAGAGGAGATATCAGGGATGCTCAGTAACAAAACAGTGGGGGCGAGCTTGGCCATCGTGGCGTCGACGGCGCTGATTGCAGGCTGCGACGGCTGGATGGGCGAGCGAGGCGGCGAAGTCGATATTACGGCGATGACCGCCGAAGAGTATGCGGAATACCTCGTGCTGGAGACGGACAGCTACAGCTTCGAGCAGGAGGCACAGGAGGGTGGATCAGCCCGGGACCGTATGGTCCAGGATGGCATCCAGGCGGCCTGTTCGCTCGAAGGCGAGCCGGATGCCGATACGGCCGGCGAGGTCATCGCGATGGCGCGCGAGAGCTACGAAGAGCCGCCGGGCGGCCCGCGCCTGGGGAACTGGCGTCGGGGTGCCGAGCTGGCGCGTTCCGGTTACGGCTATCGGATCGGTCATCGCAATGACGACCACGGTACCCGCGAGCCGGGCGGCAACTGCTATGCCTGCCACCAGATGGATCCAGCCGAGGAGCTCTACGGCACGCTGGGCCCAAGCCTGGCGGGTTACGGGGCCACCCGTGGAACCGACAGCTCGGTCGTGAATTACGTGCATCAGGTGGTGTCCAACCCCCACCAGTACTTCCCGTGCACCAAGATGCCACGCTTTGGCCACAACAACTTCCTGACCGAAGAGCAGATCGCGCACGTGATGGCGTATCTGCTGGACCCGGAGTCTCCGGTCAACCAGTAAACCGGTCACACGGTCGAGGGCGGTCGCTATCGGCTGCCCTTCTTGAGCCACCGCGGGTACGCTCGCGGTGGCTTTTTGTTTGAGGGACGCATGCTCAGCTACCAACACGACTATCACGCCGGCAATTTCGCCGATGTGCACAAGCACCTGGTCCTCTGGCAGATCCTGGAATCCCTGCGCGGTCGCGACAAGCCCTTCGTGGCACTGGACCTGCACGGGGGTGCCGGCGGATACGACCTGACCGGTGCGCGGGCGCGCAAGACCGACGAGGCCGCGGCCGGTATCGCCCGCCTGTGGGCGACGGAACAGCCCTTGCCCTCGGGCGTGCGGGAATTCCTCGGCACGCTGCGGTCGATGCAACCCCGGCCCCCGCGTCTGACGGAGTACCCGGGATCCCCTTTGCTGATCCGGGCGCGGCTGCGCGAACGCGATCAACTGATCGCCTGCGAGCTGCATCCCGAGGCATACGAACGTCTGCAGGCGCGGTTGGCGGGGGATCCGCGCTGTCACGTGCACAAACGCGACGCGCGCGAGGCCGCGCGGGCCTTGTTTCCCCCGGAGCCGCGCCGTGGCCTGGCCTTGCTGGACCCCTCCTACGAGCGCGGGGCCGAGTATCGCGAAGTGGCCGAGATGGTGACCACGATCCGCCGGCGCTGGAACACGGGGATCATCCTGATCTGGTATCCGATCCTCGCGGGCCGGCCGGATCACGCGATGCGCGAGCACTTAAGAGCCGAACTGGAGGATCCGTGGCTGTCCAGCGAGCTGCGCATCGCGCCTGACCCCGAACGCCACATGGGGCTGGCGGGTTCCGGGATGCTGGTGCTGCGGCCCCCGTGGCAACTGGAGGCGCATCTCCCCGAGCTGCTGGCGCCGGTGTGGCAGGTCCTGGATCCGGAGGCTGCCGGTGGGCTCTACCAGGCAGCTGTCCTTGAAAACGGCACGGGCGACCCAACCTTGCGACGTGTCGAGACCAATCAAGGGACGAGCAGGCCATGAGTGAAACCCAGACCGCACCGCAACCCGAGACCCGCCGCTTCGAGACCGAGGTCAGTCAGCTCCTGCAGCTGATGATCCACTCGCTGTACTCCAATCGCGAGATCTTCCTGCGCGAGCTGATCTCCAATGGCGCCGATGCCTGTGACAAGCTGCGCTTCGAGGCCCTGGCCCAGCCGGAGGCGATTCCGCAGCCGGCGGAACTGGCGATCGACGTCGAGGTGGATCCGGAGGCCCGCACGGTGACGGTGCGCGACAACGGCATCGGCATGTCCCGGGACGAGGTGGTCGAGCATATCGGGACTATTGCGCGTTCCGGCACCAAGGCGTTTCTCGAGAAGCTGACCGGGGACCAGAAAAAGGACTCGCAGTTGATCGGCCAGTTCGGGGTGGGCTTCTATTCCTCGTTCATCGTGGCCGATGAGGTGCGCCTGGAGACCCGCCGAGCCGGCAGTGAGCCGGATGCGGGTACCCGCTGGGAGTCACGGGGCGACGGCGAATACACCATCACTGCCTGCGAGCGCACCGAGGCTGGCACCGAGATTACGTTGACGCTGAAGGAAGACGCCGACGAATTCCTCGAGCCCATGCGCCTGCGCCACATCATCGGGCGGTATTCGGACCATGTGGCGTTCCCGATCCGCATGCGCAAGTCGGATGACGAGGGCAACCCGACCGATGAATGGGAGACGGTCAACCGCGCCAGCGCGCTGTGGACCCGTTCGAAGAGCGAGATCAGCGACGAGGAGTACCAGGAGTTCTACAAGCACGTCGCGCACGACTTCGAGGACCCGATTGCCTGGACGCATAACCACGTCGAGGGGCGCCAGGAGTACACGACGCTGTTCTACATCCCGAAGCGGGCCCCGTTTGATCTGTGGGACCGCGATGCCCGTCACGGGGTCAAGCTCTACGTAAAGCGCGTGTTCATCATGGACGACGCGGAAAAGCTGCTGCCCAACTACCTGCGGTTCGTGCGCGGTGTGGTGGACTCGGCCGACCTGCCGCTGAACGTCTCGCGCGAGATCCTGCAGGACAACCGCCTGGTCGACTCGATCCGCTCCGGCTCGGTGAAGAAGATCCTCGGGCTTCTGCAGTCCATCGCCGACAACGAACCCGAGAAATACGCCGAGATCTGGAAGAACTTCGGGCGGGTGCTGAAGGAAGGCCCCGGCGAGGACTTCGCCAATCAGGAGACCATCGCGAAGCTGCTGCGCTTTGCCAGCACGCACAATAGTGACGACACCCAGAACGTGGCGCTGGCGGACTACATCGAGCGCATGAAGGACGGTCAGGAGGCGATCTACGTGATCACCGCCGATAATGCCTCCGCCGCGCGCAACAGCCCGCATCTGGAGGTGTTCCGCAAGCACGGGATCGAGGTGCTGCTGCTGTCCGACCGGGTCGACGAATGGCTGCTGTCGCACCTGCGCGAGTTCGATGGCAAGGCGATCAAGAATGTTGCCAAGGGCGACCTGGACCTCGACAAGATCATCGGCGAGGAGGCAGACCCGAAGAGTGGTAGCGACGAGCCGGCGGGCGACGACGATCTGGGCGATCTGCCCGAACGCTTGCAGCAGGCGCTGGGCGATCGGGTCGACAGTGTGCGCGCCTCGCGGCGGCTGGTGGAGTCTCCGGCCTGCATCGTGCTCGGCGAGCACGAGATGGCGCTGTACCTGCAGGAGCTGCTCAAGCAGGCTGGCCAGGAGACCTTCTCCGGCAAGCCGGTGCTGGAGGTCAACCCGGGGCACCCGCTGGTGGAGCGACTGAAGGCCGCCGAGGGCGAAGACTTCAACGACCTCGCCTCGCTGCTGTTCGAGCAGTCCCTGCTGGCCGAAGGCGGGCAACTGGAGGACCCGACCGGGTTCGTCGCGCGGCTCAATCGCCTCCTGTTGCAGAAGGCCGCCTGACCCGATTGGCCACCCGCCGGAAACCGTATCGCCGGCGGGTGGACCTGACGCGCGGCCCTGTTCCGCGTTACCCTTACAAGTTCATGTATTAAGAGGGCAAAGCCCATGCAAGTCGCGCAGAACGCCGTGGTGGCCATCCACTACACCCTGACCAACGACGCTGGCGAGAAGATCGACAGCTCCGAAGGCCGCGAGCCGCTGGCCTACCTGCACGGGAACGGCCAGATCGTCCCGGGCCTGGAGAAGGAGCTGGAAGGCAAGGCCGCCGGTGACAAGGTCCAGGCCAAGGTCTCCCCGGCAGAAGGCTATGGCGAGAAGATCGATGCCATGGTCCAGGAGATCCCGATGGATGCGTTCCAGGGCGTCGAATCCGTCGAGCCGGGCATGCAATTCCAGGCGCAGACCGAAAACGGCCCGCTGACCGTCACCGTGACCAAGGTTGAGGGCGATACCGCCACGGTCGACGGGAACCACCCGCTGGCCGGCGAGACCCTGAACTTCGACGTCGAGATCGTCGAGGTCCGCGAGGCCTCCGCCGAAGAGCTGGAGCACGGCCACGCCCATGGCGAGGGCGGTCACCAGCACTGAGCGTGCCGGGCCGGCGCCACGCTGGCCTGACCACGAGGCGTGAAGGCTCGCCAGTCCGACCCGCTCCGGTGCCGCCGGGGCGGGTTTTTTCGTTCCGGGCCCGCCCGATGTGCCGTGCTCGGGGCTTCATTTCCGATAGTGATATTGCAAACCATTCTCATTCCGTATAGGGTGCCCTCCGTTGATGGCAACGGCGACCGGATCATCCTCCGCGCCCGCCACGATCACCGGACCCGGCTGAAGGTGTCCAGTCCTTGCAGCGAGCGTGCTCGATGATGGCCAAACGTACGAACACAACTCCCCCCGGACGCCGGCGAACGCTGGCGCTGGGGGTGGCCGCCAGCTTCGCGCTGCATGCCGGAGTGCTGGGTTCGCTTTGGGTCATGCGCGATGCCGAGCCGGAATCCATAGGCACCCGGGGCGGTGGCATGGAGGCCCACTGGGTCGATCTGGATAGCGTCCTGCCGGGCGAGCCGGCGATTGAACCCGAGGCCGTTGCGGAGACACTGGACGAACCGGAACCGGAACCGGAACCGGAACCGGAACCGGAACCGGAACCGGAACCGGAACCGGAACCGGAACCGGAACCGGAACCAGAGCCAGAGCCAGAGCCAGAGCCAGAGCCAGAGCCAGAGCCAGAGCCAGAGCCGGAGCCGGAGCCGGAGCCAGAGCCAGAGCCAGAGCCGGAGCCAGAGCCAGAGCCAGAGCCAGAACCGGAGCCAGAACCGGAGCCAGAACCGGAGCCAGAACCGGAGCCAGAACCGGAACCAGAGCCGGAACCAGAGCCGGCCGGATTCACCCCGGAGCGGGTCGAGGAGGCGGAGACGGGCGCGACCGCCAGTGGGCCGGCGGGGCAGGAGGACGAGCCCTTCGAGGAGCCGGGTTTCGGGGCGGATTACCTGAGCAATCCGCCGCCCGACTATCCGCGGATCTCGCTGCGTCGTGGCGAGGAGGGGACCGTGCTCCTGCGGGTCCGGGTTTCCGCGCAGGGGCAGCCGCTGGACTGGTCGGTGGAGGAGAGCAGTGGCCACCGGCGTCTGGACGAGGCCGCTCAGGCAGCGATCGAGCACTGGGAGTTCGAGCCGGCGCGCCGTGGCGGCCGCGCGGTGGAGGGCGTGGTCCTAGTGCCAATGGAATTTTCGATTCGATAAACGCGTGAGCCCCGCCGCAGGGGCGCCGTCGAGGATGACTGCATGAACGAGTTCGATGTTTTCTACGTGTTTCGCCATGGCGACCCGGTGCTGATCGCGGTCTTCCTGGTCCTGCTGGTGATGTCGGTGGCGACCTGGGCGATTGCCGCGAGCAAGCTGTTCACGCTGTTCGGTGTGCGCCGCGACAACCGCGCGACGCTGGAGGCCTTCGATGCGAGCCAGACGGCGCCGGCCTTTCACGATGCGATCCGTGATCAGCGCGGTCCGCTGGCGGCGATCGGCCAGGAGGCGTTCGCGGCGTTCGACGACTATCGCGGTGTGCGGGATGGCTCGGACAAGGCCGAGCAGCGTCTGGACGACCACGTGGTGCGCCGAATCCGCCAGGCGATGGACCGCCAGCTGTTGCGCATGCAGGCCGGCAACATCGTGTTCGCCTCGGTCGGGGCGCTGGCACCGTTCGTCGGGCTTCTGGGTACGGTCTGGGGGATCCACGGCGCGCTGATCGACATCTCGCAGGAGTCGTCGGTATCCATGGACCTGGTCGCCGGGCCGCTCGGTGAGGCCCTGGTGGCGACGGCCGCCGGTCTGGCCGCGGCCATTCCGGCGGTCGCATTCTTCAATATCTTCAATCGTTCCCAGCGTCTGCTGCACCAGGATTTCGAGGCCTTCGCGCATGATGTGCATGCCCTGCTGATGCACTCCGACCTGATGCCGGGTAATGCACGCCAGGCCCGCGACCGCCGTACCGATCCGCATGCGCTGCCGGACGACGGCCTGCATCAGGGGGTATGAGCGATGGCCTTTGGACGCATGGGTGATTCCAACGAGCCGATGTCGGACATGAACGTGATCCCGTTGGTGGACGTGATGCTGGTACTGCTGGTGATTTTCATCATCACCGCACCGGTGATCACACACTCGGTGGATATGGACCTGCCTCAGGCCACCAGCGAGCCGGTGGACGAACTGCCCGAAAGCGTCACCCTGGCGCTGGACGGGGGAGGCGATCTCTACTGGAACAACGAGCCGATTGCGCTGGAGAAGCTCCCGACGCGCCTGCGCGATGTGCTCGAGACACAACCGGACGTCGCGATCTACCTTCGCGCGGACCGCGACACCCGCTACGAGCGGCTGGCCCGGGTGATGGCCGAGGTGCGCCAGTCCGGGGTGGGCCGCATGGCCTTCGTCTCCGAACCGGAGGGGGAACGATGAATTCCGGCTCTTCTGAATCGGTCAAGCCCGCCGCCCGCGAGCAGACGGGCCCGCGCGAGATCGCCAGCGAACAGTTGCTGGGACCCGCGCGGCAGATCCGCATCTGCCACCGTGGCGAGTGGTACACCTTGCGCCGCACCGCGAACGACAAGCTGATCCTGACCAAGTAGAACCACACGAAACACCCGTCACGGTCCGTACCGTGACACCTGCCAGCCAGGGGAATCCCTCCCTCAGCCAGCCTCCAATCCGTCACCGCTCCGGGGCGTCTCGACGTCCGGGCGGTGTTGATACTGGCGACTCAAGGGAGACAACCATGGCTCGAAACCACCAGCCGGCCCACCGAACCGAACCGCGAGCAACGGGCTCGCCTATCCCCGACGCCTGGAAGCGGCGGGCAATCGTGCTCGCGATCGCCGGGGTCGCGGGTATTCCCGCGCTCCATGCCCAGGAAGCCGACCCAGGGACAGTCCCCGAACCCGAGGCCCGGCTTGCGCCGGTCCAGATTCTCGGGGATGTGACCGCGACACAGCGGCTGCCCGGTTCGGCGGCCGTTGTCGGGCGTGACCAACTGGAAACCGAAGGGACCACCGATATCCATCAGGCGCTCAAGACGGTGCCCGGTGTCTATGTCCGGGAAGAGGATGGCGCGGGCCTGCGGCCGAATATCGGTATCCGGGCGGCGCCGCCGGGGCGCAGCAGCAAGGTGACCCTGATGGAGGACAACGTGCTGATCGCCCCGGCCCCGTACTCCAACCCGGCGGCCTACTATTTCCCGACCGCCAAGCGGATCCACGAGATCGAGGTGCTGAAGGGGGCGCCGTTGCTGCGCCATGGCCCCCAGACGACCGGGGGGGTGATCAACCTGGTGTCCACGCCGATCCCCCGCGAACGTGAAGGCTCCATCGAGGCGGTGGTCAACGATCGCGGCGGGACCGACGTGCATGCGATGTTCGGCGATCGTTCCGGCGACTGGAGCTACATGATCGAGACGGTCCAGCGGGACGGGGCCGGTTTCAAGGATATCGATCGCAGCAACCGGGATACCGGGTACGACATCCAGGACTATGTCGGCAAGCTGCGCTGGGAGGGTGAGCGCCAGAGCATCGAGACCAAGGTCCAGTATTCGGAGGAGACCTCGAACGAGACCTACCTCGGTCTGACCGATGAGGATTTCGCGCGCGACCCCAACCGGCGTTACGGCCTCTCCGAGATTGACCAGATGAACAACGATCACCTCGGGCTGAGTCTGACGCATGACATCGACTGGTCGGATCGCGTACGCATGACCACCACCCTGTACCGCAACGAATTCGCGCGTAACTGGTTCAAGCTGGGCGGCGGCAGTGCGTTTATCGACGACGCCAACCAGGGGGATGCCAGCGCGCAGCGGATCCTCCGGGGCGAGGAGGATGTTGCGGACCTGACGTATCGCAACAACAACCGCGAATATGTCTCCGAGGGTGTCCAGACCGAACTGAGCATGGACTTCGGGGACCACTGGCTGCGCGCGGGTGCCCGCTATCATCTGGACGAGATGGATCGGTTCCAGCCGGATGATATCTATGACCAGGTGAACGGCTCGCTGGTCTACCAGGATACGATCCAGCCGACGGGCAGCAACAACCGGTTCGAGGATGCCAAGGCCTGGAGTTTCTGGGTGGCCGACGAGTGGTACGTGAACGATCGGCTGACCGCCAACCTCCTGCTGCGCTACGAGGACGTCGAGACCTCGCGTACTCAATACGGCGACGCGCAGCGCACGGTTGTGGACTCCCGGCGTTCCAATTCGAGCAGCATCTGGTTGCCCGGGGCCTCGCTGACCTATGACGTGACGGATCGCTGGCAGGTCCTTGCCGGCGTACACCGGGGATTTGCCCCCCTGGGCGGCGGTGCGACCGAGGAACAGGATCCGGAAACCAGCACCAACTGGGAACTGGGTGCCCGTTATCAGGGTGATAACGCCTTCGTCGAGGCCATCGGCTTCTACAGCGATTTCTCCGACTTCGTGCAGAACTGCTCGATCGCCACGCCCTGCTCGGACGGATCCACCTCCGGGACGTTCACTACCGGAGAGGCGGTGATTTCCGGTCTGGAATTGCGTACGTCCACGAGCATGGATCTCGGCCGTTTCCGGGCGCCGCTGGAGGCTAGCTATACCTACACCAGCGCCGAATACAGCGCGGACAACGCGGTTTCCGGTGTGCAGAAGGGAGACCGCCTGCAGGCGATCCCGCGTCACCAGTTCAGTCTGCGCGCGGGGCTCGAGCATGGCAGTGGCTGGAACAACTACGCCATCCTGAAGTACATCGACGAGACCTGCAGCAGTGACGGCTGTAATCGTGCGTCGGGCGGCTTCAATCGCACCGAGTCGCTGACCACGCTGGACCTGGTAAGCCGATATCCGCTGGGCAAGGATACCGACTTGTTCGTGCGCGCCACCAATGTGCTGGACGAGCAGAGCATCATCTCGCGGTATCCGGACGGGGCCCGGCCCAATGAGCCGCGCACCTTCTCGGTGGGCCTGAAGCACCGCTTCTGAGACCCCCGAACGGGGTTTGCATGTGCCTCCGATTGGCCGCGGCCTTGTCCGCGGCCTTTTTTATGGATCGGTTTCCGTGGGTGTGCATCACAGTTTGCAGGCCCAGGGCCCGAACGAATCGAACCAACGGAGTTCAGCCGGGCCTTAATGCCGAGTGCCCCGGCGGCGGGTGACCCGCTCGTGCGTAGGGAATGATCCGGAACGGACTGCAACGGTAAAGGAGAACACCATGTGGAAATCACGACTGACGATTCTGATGCTTGCCCTGATGATGGCGCTGGGCAGCGCGACCCTCGCGGGGTGTGACAATCAGGGCCCGGCGGAAGAGGCCGGTGAGAACATCGATGACGCCATGGACGATGCTGGCGACGCGATGGAGGATGCCGGGGACGAGATGGAGGATACCTTCAGCGACTGATCCCGGCTGAGCCGAAACAAGAAGCCCCGGCACGCGCGGCGTGCCGGGGCTTTTTTGCTTCATCCGGATTGGACGCCCCTGCAGGGCGTCCGGGGGTCAGAAGTTGCCGTCACCCTCCGGTTCCATGCCGCCATCGGACGGGGGTTGCTGCATCTCGCCCTCTTGCGGCGGCTCCTGCATGCTCCCTTCGGGTGGCGGGGCGCTCTGCATGCCGCCTTCACCCCCCTCGGGCTGTTCCTGCATCTGTTGTTCCTCGAACTCGTCCATGCCCATGTCGCCGTCGGAGCAGCCCATCAGAAGTACAAAGGGTGCGATGGCCGCGGCGGCCAGAATCTTGGTGGAATGCTTCATGGAAACTCCTGTCCATTGAGGTGGATGTAAACGCGCAACTGCGTTCACACCTCTTGACCCTTGAGCCCCCTCCGGTGTTTCGGGAAATTCATCACAGCTTTGCGTTTCGCCCGGGGCGTGGTTTCTGTCACGCATCCTCGTGCGGTTTGTCGACGGCCCTTCGCGGGGTCGCTAGAGTGAGACAAAGGCAATTCCGGACGGCAGTGATGGCGCAATCCTCTTCGCAAGAATCTCTCCTGGAGCAGGCTCGCAATGCCTGGGCCCGCGGCGAACACGCCGTCGCGATGACCCTCTGGCGGCAGGGGGCCGAGGCCGGGGACCCGCAGTGCGCCTTCAACCTGGGGGTCCTGCTGGATGAGGGGCAGCACCTGCCGCGGGATCCCCTCGAGGCCGCGCAGTGGTATCAGCGTTCGGCCGAGGCCGGGTTCCCGGATGCCGCCTTCAACCTGGCCGTCCTGTTCGAGCAGGGGGACGGCCTGGAGGCGAACCCCAACGAGGCGGCCCGCTGGTTCCATATTGCCGCGGAGCGCGGGAATGCCCAGGCGATGTTCAACCTGGGGCTCAAGTTCGACGAGGGCCGGGGCCTGCCGCAGGATGCGGAACAGGCGGCCCAGTGGTATCTGCTGGCGGCCGAGGCCGGCGAGGGGCGCGGTGCCGCCAATCTCGCGCGGCTGTTCGCGATGGGCGAGGGCGTGGAACGCTCCGATGTGTCGGCGTTCAAGTGGTATGCGATCGCGGCGGAGATGGGGATCGCGAGCGCGGCGCGTTACCGCGAGCGCGTGGCGCGCGAGCTGAGCCCCGACGAGCGCCTGCACGCGGGCGAACGCGCCCAGGAGTGGCTGCAGAACCAGGCACAGGCCAAGGCAGCGCCGCGCCTGCAGTAGCCGGTACGGCCGCCTGTCAGGGGTGCAACCTGAAGGAAGCGCCGGGATCTCGCGAGCCGATCGCCACGGTGCTGCGCACCTCGCGATGACGGCTGATCGGTGCTGTTGGTGTTCGGGATGACGAGAGCGTGGGGGTGGCGTGTCACGCAGGGCCTGAGGGCACTGCGTCATGACCCCAACGCGCTTCTTCCGATCTTCCGGGCCTTCCAGTGAAGCGCTGTGGACCTTCTTCGTGCGCTCCGCGGAGGGCTAGACCACCACGTTCAGTTCGCGGCGTGGCTCCTCGGCCGGCCCGGCCAGACTGACCGCGAGTTCCACGCGGCGGCGCAGGGCCTCGACACCGACGCCGCCCAGCACGCCACCGTCCGGCGCCGCGGCCCCTTCGGCGTCATTGCCACTGCGGAAGGCCTCGATCTGGGCCGCGACCCGGGCCCGCGAGGCCATCTCCTGTTCCGAGCGCGGGGGGAAGGCCAGGCCCTGGTCCTGTTCGGCATCGCCGCGGCGGTTCTCGTCCTGTTCCGCGCGATCCTCGATCGGGCGGCGGGCCTCGCCGGCCTCGGGGTCGTTCAGCGGGCGATCGAAATCGGCCGGGGTGGAGAGCTGCCCCAGGCCCAGCCGGTCGCTGCCGGTCGGGCGTGTGCCGACCGGTACCGCAGCAGACGGGTTGGTGACCGGGACTTCCATCGCGTAACTCGGCGAGCCTCCTGGTAAGGCGTGTTCTCAGGCGTTGCCCGGATTCAGGCGCGTACGTCCAGCAACGAGCCGATCATCCGGTCCTCGGCCTGCAGGGTCTTCACCGAGGCCTCGACCTGATTCTGGCTGGCGATCATGCCCACCTGGGCACCCATACTCTCGCGACTGCCCGCGTTCTCGGTGGCCACCGTGTGGGCCTGCTGGCGCATGCTGGTCATGCCCTTCTGGATGCCCGCGAGGGAGTGGCTGGCGTCGATCATGTGCGTGAACCTGTCCGGTAAACCTGTAACTCGTTGACCCGATTATAGATCAATTAGTTGCATTTCACCGCCCGGCGGCTCCGCGCCGGGTCAGGCGGGGGCGAGCAGGGCCTGCAGGCGGGCGTGCACCGCGGCGCGTGCGCCGGACTGGCGGGACTGCCATTCAGCGAGGCGTGCGCGCCGTGCCGCCGGGTCGATCCCCTCCGCGAGGCGCGCGAGCACCTCGTCGGCCACCTGCTCGGGGTCCTCGCCGCGGGCGACGAGGCCGGTGTGCTCGGCGGCGATACGCAGTCGCGTGGCGGCATCCGGGTGGCGTTCATGCTCCGCCGGGCCGCAGATGACCGCGCTGCCACAGGCCAGCGGCAGGCCCAGGTCGGGCGGGGTCTCGCTGGCGGCCAGGGTGCCGCCCGGCAGGGTCACCTGGGCGCAGGTGTAGGCGGCGTGCAGCGTCTCCGGATCCTCGATGTAGTAGACCCGGTTCTTGCGCGGCACGAAGGAGGTCATAAAGCGGTTGTGGCGGATGATCGGCAGCGAGTACTTGATGGCGTCGCGATAGACCGGCTCGTGACGGGCCGGGTCCGCGGGAGCCAGCAGCAGGATGGCCGCGCTCTTGCGCAGAACCGCGAACAGCACGGCAAACGCGAAGGCCTCCTCGCCCGGGCCGGTATTGGGTGCCAGCAGGATCGGATGGCCCTTTTCGTGGTATTCGCGAAAGCGTTCGCAGAATCCGCTGGAGTCGGACGGCGGGGCCGGCAGTTCCACCGCCCCGGCGAGCGGGTCGCCGATCACTTCGGCGATCCCGGGGGCCGGGGCGTCTTCGCGCGCCGCGAACACGGCATCCCACTCGACACCCCCGGTGTCGCCCTCGGCATTCACCCAGATGCGCGGTGCGTGGAGCGAGGCCAGCGCGGGGCCCAGGTCGTGCTCGCCGGCCCGCAGGGGGCCGATGACCACGACGGCGCGCGGCCGCAGCCGCGCCAGACGCGGGGCCGCCAGGTCCGGGCGCATCGCCAGCGCCGGGGTGGCATCCATCAAGCCGGCCGCCTCGCGGTCATGGCCGCAGTCGGTGACCCCCAGCGTGATCGGCCCGATGGCGTCGGCCAGCTCCGTGAGCCAGTCGGCGGCGGTCTCGAGGGTGGCCCGCGGGGCGAGGATCAGGATGCGCCCGCCGCTGTCGCCGGGGACGGAGCGGGCGGTGATCCAGGCAGACAAACGTGCGAACATGGCGGGCTGGTATCCGGTGGTCGGGCGAGCGTCGCATTATACGAGGCGGCATGGCGCGCCCGCCACGGCCGGGCTTTGTGTCTTCAAGGGGAATTGCGCGATGCATGTACGCTGGATCATCGGGCTGGTGGCGATGGGGGTCATCCTGGCGCTGGCCATGTGGGTCTACTCCAACCCGGGTGGCATGCGCAGTCAGCAGTTCTCCGACCTTCCGTGGCAGATCGAGGTGGGGGATCGCCAGCGCACGCGGGTGCTGGGCATCGTGCTGGGCGAGACCACCATGGCCGACCTGATGGGCCGCCTGCCGGTGCCGGACATCCGCCTGTTCGTGGATGCCGACGGTTCGCGTTCGGTGGAGGCCTACTACGTGAACGCGCGCATCCCCCCGTTCGAGGCCAACCTGATCCTGCGCCCGGATCTGGATGAGGCGGCGCTGGACCGGATCGAGGCCGAGACGACGTCCGAGCGGCCCATGCCCAGCGGGGCCCGGCGCTACGGACTGAGCGACGACGCCCTGACGTCGCTGGGCAACGTGCCGATCGTCGAGATGAGCTACATCCCGCGCGCCCACTGGACCGAGGACCTGATTACCCAGCGTTTTGGCGAGCCGCGCGAGCGCCTGCGCATGGACTCCGATCACAGCTACTGGCTCTACCCCGCGGACGGGCTGGCCATCCTGGTCCCGCGCCGCGGGCGTGTGCTGATGCACTACGTGACCCAGGAGCGCTGGGGACAGACCGTGGAACGCCTGCGCGACGAAGGGCGCCGCCGCCTGGGCGAGGACTACGGGGATCATGAGTGAATCCGCCCTGCCGGATGACCGCCCGTTCTGGGAGCGCCCGCTCGAGACCCTGAGCCACGAAGAGTGGGAGGCCCTGTGCGACGGCTGCGGGCGCTGCTGCCTGCACAAGCTGGAAGACGAGGACTCGGGCGAGCTGGCCTTTACCTGGCTGGCCTGCGACCTGCTCGATTGCGAGACCGGTTTCTGCTCGGACTACGCCAACCGCCGGGACTTCGTGCCGGACTGCATCCAGCTGACCCGAAAGGACCTGCCCCACTATCACTGGTTGCCGCCCACCTGTGCCTATCGCCTGCGTTTCGAGGGCCACCCGCTGCCGACCTGGCACCCTCTGCTGACGGGCGATCCGGAGACGGTCAAGCGCGCCCGCGTCTCGGTGGCCGGCCGGGTCATCCGCGAGTGTGATGCCCCCGACCTCCCCCTGATCGACTACGTGGTCGACTGGCCCGGTGAGGTGCCGGAGTCCGCGCGTCTGTGGCGCCCGGTGGTGCGTTTCCCGCAGGAGTAGCCATCGGTATGGCGGGATTCGTCGACCTGTTCGTGTACGGGACGCTGAAGCGGGGCTTCGCCAACCACCGGGCGTTCTGCTCCGGCGCCCTCCGGATTCGCGCCGCGACCATTGCCGGGTCGCTTTTCGACCTACCCGTGGGCTACCCCGCCGTGCAGATCCCCGCCAGCAGCATTCTCCTGAAAGCCGGGCAGGACCCGGCCCGTGACGCGGGGCGTCAGCGCCGCTTCCGGGGGCTCGCGCCATCAGCCCCGGATGCGGCGCAGGAGCTTGTGCACGGCGAGTGGATTCGCCTGCCCGACCCGCCGCGGGCCCTGCCGCGCGTCGACGCCCTGGAGGGTGTGCGCCCGGACGGCCGCGGGGAGTATCGCCGGGCCCTGGTGCCCGCCTGGACCGAGGATGGTCCCACGGCCCTCTGGGTCTACTGGATGCCGCGTCTGCCACCCGGTGCGCGCCATCTGGCGGGTGGCGTCTGGCCGGCACGGCCCTGAACTGCATGGTTCAGCGGTGGTGATCCTGTAGCGCCCGCTCCACGATCCGCTGCGCTCATCGCATCCCGAGCTCTACCTGTCTCCTTTTTGTCTTCGCGCGGGGCTAACCGGCGGAGGACAGGAGTTCGCGGGCGTGGGTGCGGGTGGTCTCGGTGAGCTGGGTGC
Organism: Thioalkalivibrio sp. ALE28; assembly: GCF_000377425.1. Classification (NCBI taxonomy): domain Bacteria; kingdom Pseudomonadati; phylum Pseudomonadota; class Gammaproteobacteria; order Chromatiales; family Ectothiorhodospiraceae; genus Thioalkalivibrio; species Thioalkalivibrio sp. ALE28. The sequence goes on from NZ_KB898093.1 coordinate 411,885, forward strand.
CGCCGATCAGGCGGGCCAGGGCCTCGACGCGGCGCTCGTCGTCCAGCGGCTGGATGGCAGTGCGGGTGCCGTCCTTGCCGTGCGATTTCTGCACCTCCAGCTGCTGGTGGGCCTGGGCGGCGACCTGGGCCAGATGGGTCACGCACAGGACCTGATGGCGCTCGCCCAGGGTGCGCAGCTTGCGCCCGACGACCTCGGCGACCGCGCCGCTGATGCCGCTGTCGACCTCGTCGAAGATCAGCGTGGGTACGGTCTGCTGCTGGCTGGCCAGCACCTGTAGCGCGAGCCCGATACGCGAGAGCTCGCCGCCGGAGGCAACCTTCGCCATCGGCTGCGGGGCGGAGCCGGGGTTCGCGGCGACGCGGAACTCGATGTGATCCACGCCGTGCGCCTGCGGTTTGTCGGCGGGCTCGATCGCGATCTCGAAGTGGCCGCCGGCCATGCCCAGCTCCTGCATGGTGTCGGTGACCGCCTGGCCGATGCGCTTGGCGGTCTGCTGGCGGGCCTTGCTCAGCGCCTTGGCAGCCGAGTCGAAGGCGGTACGGGTCTCCTGTTCGCGCGCCTCCAGGGCCTCTAGGGTCTGGTCGCCGTTCTCCAGGGCGTCCCGCTCGGTCTGCAGTTCGTCGTGCAGGCCCGGGAGGGCCTCGGGATCGACCCGGTGCTTGCGCGCCAGGCGCAGGTACTCGCCGACGCGCTGGTCCAGCTCGGCCAGGCGTTCCGGGTCCAGTTCGATGCCGTCGGCCAGCCGGCGGAGGGTGTCGCCGGCCTCGTCGATCTGGATGCGTGCAGACTCCAGCAGCTCCACAGCCGGGTTGACCCGCTCGTCGTGCTGCGCGGCGTCCTGCAGTGCGTGCAGCACATGGCCGATCTGGGCATCGACGCCGGCGTCGTCCTCGATCTGCTGGCTGGCGGTCTGCAGCGCGCTCAGCACCTCGGTGCCGTGGGCGAGCTGGTTCTGCTCGACCAGCAGTTGCGGGTATTCGTCCTGTACCGGGGCCAGTTCAGCCAGCTCGGTGGTCTGGAAACGCAGCAGGTCGAGGCGGTCGGAGGTGTCGGCCTGGCTCTCGCGGGCCTGCTCCAGCGCCCGGGCGGCCTCGCGCCAGGCCTTGTGGGCCTCGCGCACGCGGGAGACCCGGTCGCCTTCGAGGAAGCCGTCCAGCCAGAGGCGCTGGGTGTCGCGCTGCAATAGCTGCTGATGGGCGTGCTGTCCATGGATGTCCACCAACCACTCGCCCAGCGTGCGCAGCTGGCCGACCGCGACCGGGCGGCCGTTGATCCAGGCGCGGCTCTTGCCCTGGCGGGTCAGGACCCGGCGCAGCAGCACCGCGTCGTCGTCGGGGTCCGCAAGATCCTGCTCGGCCAGCCATGTGCCGGCCGGGCCCTGCCCGGGCAGGGCAAACTCCGCGGACAGGTCGGCCTGCTCGGCCCCCTCCCGCACCATGCCGGCGTCGGCGCGGTCGCCCAGCAGTTGGCCGATTACGTCGATCAGGATGGACTTGCCGGCCCCGGTCTCGCCGGTCAGGGCGCTCAGGCCCGTGTCCAGCTCCAGTTCCAGCTGGTCGATGATCGCGAAGTCGCGGATGTTGATCAGTCGCAGCATGGCGGGATCAGGGCTGCTCGCCCCAGCGCAGCTTGGTTCGCAGCACGCGCAGGAAGTGGTGTTCGCGGGGATGGATCAGGGTCAGGGCCTGTTCGCGACGGTGGATGCGCAGCAGGTCGCCCGGGGCGAAGTCCACGTTCTCCTGTCCGTCCAGCGCGACCTGGGCCGGGGAACGGCTGCCACTGGAAAGGCGGATCTCCACCGTGGAGCGGCCGCTGACCACCAGCGGGCGGTGGTTCAGGCTGTGCGGGCAGACCGGGACCATGACCATCGCGTCCAGCTGCGGGGTCAGGATCGGCCCGCCGGCGGACAGGGCGTAGGCGGTAGAACCCGTGGGCGTGGCTACCACCAGGCCATCGGCGCGCAGCCGGCCGACGTCCATGCCGTCGATCGCGGTGTCGAACTCGATGATGCGCACCACGCTCAGTACATGGACCACGACGTCGTTCAGCGCGATCCCGTGGTGGATGGTGACCCCGTCGCGGATCAGCTCGGCCTCCAGCATCGCCCGCGGCTCGCGCTCGAAGGCCCCGTCCAGGACCTCGCCCAGTTCCTCCGGGGCGGTGTCCGGGGAGACATCCACGAGAAATCCCAGGCGACCCAGGTTGATCCCCAGCAGCGGCGTGTCGGCATCGGCGACCTTGCGGGCGGTGGCCAGCAGGGTTCCGTCGCCGCCGATGACGATCAGCAGATCGACCGCGCTGGCCAGCTCCTCCAGCGGCAGGAGCCCGACCCGCTCCGGACGCTCGAAGCCGTCGATCTCCTGTTCCATGAAGACCTGGCGGCCGCGCTCCTGGAGCAGACCGACCAGCGTGGCGACCAGCGGGGCGGTGCGCGAATCGCTGGTCTTGCCGACCAGCCCGACCTTGTTGAAGTCTGGCATCATGCCGGCATTATCCGGAAAAGGGACCGCGACTGCACCCGGGGTTTCCAGGGAAACACTGATGAATGTATGCGTTCGCGTTGGTGCCTCATGTTTTCCGAGATCAGGCGCGGTGCGCAGCCGGTAGTGGTTCTACCGGCCCGTTGTTGACTGATTCGGGCCGCAACGCAGGATCGGGGAACATGAGGCGCCAACCCTGAAGGGGCTCGGCCGCTTTTGAGCGCGCACGGCGTTGCGGCTCCCTTGTGCAGAATGACTGCACGGCGGTCGCCGCGCCTTGTTCGCACGCAAAAGCGACTCGAGCGCGAACGCATACATTCATCAGTGTTTCCCTTGACCCGATCCCGGCACCATCCAAGACTGGTACCTTCTGGCACTCGACCGAGTGGAGCGCTGACGACCCATGGAAAACGCTTTCATCAATCTGGACGCCAGGGCCCGTACCCTGTTGCGGACCCTGATCGAGAGCTACATCCGGGACGGCCAGCCCGTCGGCTCGCGTACCCTGGCCCGCACCTCCGGGCTCAGCGTGAGCGCGGCCACCGTGCGCAATGTGATGGCGGATCTCGAGGACATGGGCCTGATCCATTCGCCGCACACCTCGGCCGGGCGCATCCCGACGCCGGCCGGCTACCGGCTGTTCGTGGACAGCCTGCTGGAGGTGCGCAACCCCTCGCCGGAGGAGGTGCGCGCGATCCAGTCCGGCTTCGACCCGAATGCCAGTACCCAGGATCTGATGGACACCACCAGCAACTTGCTGTCGCGGGTTACGCGCATGGCCGGGATGGTGCGCCTGCCGCGGCATCGCAACGTCGCGCTGAGCCAGATCGAGTTTCTGCGCCTGGGCGAGGGACGCATCCTCGCGATCCTGGTCATCGACGGCAAGGAAGTGCAGAACCGCGTGCTGGAGCTGGAGCGCGACTTCGGCCAGGACGAGCTGCAGCGCATGGCGAACTACCTGAACGCCCATCTGGCGGGCAAGAGCCTGCACGCCGTGCGGGCCGAGCTGCTGCGCGAGATGCGCGACGTGCGCGACGACCTGGACGCAATGATGCTGGCCGCGATCGATCTGGGCGAGAAGGCGGTCGGTGACGAGGACCCGGATGACGTGGTGGTGGCCGGCCAGACCCACCTGCTCGGCTACGAGGAGCTGGCGGACATGGAGCGCCTGCGCCAGCTGCTCGAGGCCTTCAACGAAAAGCAGGAGATCCTCGGGATTCTCGACCAGTGCATTCGCAGCGACCGCGTGCAGATCTTCATCGGCCGCGAGTCCGGACTGGACTGGTTCGAGAACTGCTCGGTGGTGACTGCGCCCTACAGTGTGGATGGCGAGGTGGTCGGCGTGCTGGGGGTCATCGGACCCACGCGCATGTCCTACGACCGGGTAATCCCGATCGTGGACGTGACCGCGCGTCTGCTCGGCTCGGCCCTGGGCGATCAGCCGCCGGGCGACCCGAAGTAGCGGGTCGCCCTTGAAACCCGAACGGATGCCCCCACAGTCTCCGTAGTCAACCCGAATACCCCCGCCTGCCGGCTGGCGACCCGGCGGGCGGTTTCACTTTTCATTGATTCGCGAGGCCAGCATGTCGGAACAGCGGGAACCCCAGGAACAACCGGAAGAGCTCGAGACCGGGAACGAGGCGGCCCCCGAGGCCGATGGCGACCACCCCGGCGAGGGCGATACCGAGGCACGGCTGCAGGAGCTCGAGGCCCTGGCCGAGGAACGGCGTGACCAGGCCCTGCGCGCGCAGGCGGAACTGGAGAACCAGCGCCGGCGCTTCGAGCGCGAGCTGGAGAACGCGCACAAGTACGCGATGGAAAAGTTCGCCTCCGAGATGCTGGAGGTCGGCGACTCGCTGGAGATGGGGCTGAAGGCGGCCCGCGAGACCCAGGATGTCGAGCGCATCATCGAGGGGGCCGAGCTGACCCTGAAGAACCTGACCAAGGTCTTCGACAAGTTCGGCATCCAGGCCGAGGACCCGACCGGCCAGCGCTTCGACCCGGAGCGCCATCAGGCGATGTCCATGCAGGAAGACCCGGAGCACCCGCCGAACACCGTGGTGGCGACCATGCAGAAGGGCTACATGCTGCAGGATCGCGTACTGCGCCCGGCCATGGTGGTGGTCTCCAAGGCACCGACCTCGCCGAACATCGACGAAAGCGCCTGACCCGGCTACCCGGGCGGATCAGGGGGCGGCTCGGATATCGCCCCTTGAAAACCCGGCCCGGGCCCCCAGATTCCCGTACAAGTTGGCAGAGAACGACGCTCTGCAGCGCCACTTTTTCGCATCAGGAGATTTCAATCATGGGCAAGATCATCGGTATCGACCTCGGGACCACCAACTCCTGCGTCGCCGTGATGGAAGGCGACCAGGCCAAGGTCATCGAGAACGCGGAAGGCACCCGCACCACCCCGTCCATCGTCGCGTTCAGTGACGACGGCGAGGTGCTGGTCGGCCAGTCCGCGAAGCGCCAGGCGGTCACCAACCCGCAGAACACCGTGTTTGCGGCCAAGCGACTGATCGGCCGCAAGTTCGACGAAGGCGAGGTCCAGAAGGACATCAAGCTCGTCTCCTACAGCATCGTGAAGGCCGACAACGGCGATGCGTGGATCGAGGTGCAGGGCAAGAAGATGGCCCCGCCGGAGATCTCCGCGCGCGTGCTGCAGAAGATGAAGAAGACCGCCGAGGACTACCTCGGGGAGGAGGTCACCGAAGCGGTGATCACCGTCCCGGCCTACTTCAACGACTCCCAGCGTCAGGCGACCAAGGACGCCGGCAAGATCGCCGGGCTCGAGGTCAAGCGCATCATCAACGAGCCGACCGCGGCCGCGCTGGCCTACGGCATGGACAAGCAGCGCGGGGATCGCAAGATCGCCGTGTATGACCTGGGTGGCGGTACCTTCGACGTCTCGATCATCGAGATCGCCGAGGTGGACGGCGAGCACCAGTTCGAGGTGCTGGCGACCAACGGCGACACCTTCCTGGGTGGCGAGGACTTCGACAATCGCCTGATCGACTACCTGGTCGACGAGTTCAAGAAGGACCAGGGCATCGACATCAAGGGCGATCCGCTGGCGATGCAGCGCGTGAAGGAGGCCGCCGAGAAGGCCAAGATCGAGCTGTCCTCCAGCCAGCAGACCGAGGTCAACCTGCCGTACATCACGGCCGACAACACCGGGCCGAAGCACCTGGCGCTGAAGATCACCCGCGCCAAGCTGGAGAGCCTGGTCGAGGACCTGGTCAAGCGCTCCATCGAGCCGTGCAAGGTTGCGCTGAAGGACGCCGGCCTGTCCGCCTCCGAGGTGGACGACGTGATTCTCGTCGGCGGCCAGACCCGCATGCCCAAGGTGCAGGAAGCGGTGCAGGAGTTCTTCGGCAAGGAGCCGCGCAAGGACGTGAACCCGGACGAGGCCGTTGCCGTCGGCGCCGCCGTGCAGGCCGGTGTGCTGGGTGGCGACGTGAAGGACGTGCTGCTGCTGGACGTGACCCCGCTGTCGCTCGGCATCGAGACGATGGGCGGCGTGATGACCAAGCTGATCGAGAAGAACACCACCATCCCGACCCGGGCCAACCAGGTGTTCTCCACCGCCGAGGACAACCAGACCGCGGTGACCGTGCACGTGCTGCAGGGCGAGCGCGACATGGCCAGCGCCAACAAGTCGCTGGGTCGCTTCGACCTGCAGGACATCCCGGCCGCGCCGCGCGGTGTGCCGCAGATCGAGGTCACCTTCGACATCGACTCCAACGGCATCCTGAACGTCTCGGCCAAGGACAAGGCCACCGGCAAGGAGAACAAGATCGTCATCAAGGCCTCCTCCGGTCTGTCCGACGAGGAAGTCGAACAGATGGTCAAGGACGCCGAGGCGCATGCCGAGGAAGACAAGAAGTTCCAGCAGCTGGTCCAGGCACGCAACCAGGCCGATGCCCTGGTGCACTCCGCCGAGAAGTCGCTGAAGGATCTGGGCGACCAGGTCTCCGACGACGAGCGCTCCGCGATCGAGTCGGCCGTGGCCGAGGTCAAGACCGCGATGGAAGGCGAGGACGCCGACGCCATCGAACAGGCCACGCAGAAGCTGGCCGAGGCCTCCGGCAAGCTGGCCGAGAAGGCCTATGCCCAGGGCGCGGACGCCGCGGGCGAGGCCGGTGCCGAGCAGGCCGACAACGGCCAGCAGGGCGACGATGTGGTGGACGCCGAGTTCGAGGAAGTCGACGACGACCAGAAGAAGCAGGGCTGATGCCCGTCCGGCGGCGCCTTGGCGCCGCCGGACTTCGACCACACGCCACGCCCGGGGTACACGGTACCTCCGGGCGTTTGCGTGAAGGCACTCCGCGTTCGCGCGAACGATCTACCTGGAAATGACCATGTCACAACGCGACTATTACGAGGTGCTGGGCGTCGCCAAGGACGCCTCGGCCGCCGATATCAAGAAGGCCTTTCGCCGCCTGGCAATGAAGTACCACCCCGACCGCAACCCGGGGGACGAGGAGGCCGAGGCCAAGTTCAAGGAGGCGCGCGCCGCCTACGACGTCCTCAGCGACGATCAGAAGCGTGCGGCCTACGACCGCTATGGCCATGCCGGCGTGGACGGTTCGGCCGGCGGCTTCGGCGGCGGGGCCGGGACCTCCAACTTCAGCGACATCTTCGAGGATATCTTTGGCGATATCTTCGGGGGTGGTGGAGGCGGCCGCGGTCAGCGCGCCTACCGGGGCTCCGACCTGCAGTACAACCTGGACCTGACGCTCGAGGAAGCCGTGTTCGGCACCGAGGTCAAGATTCGCATCCCGACCACGGTGTCCTGCGAGGCCTGCGACGGCTCCGGCGCCGAACCGGGGACTTCGCCGGAGACCTGCCCGACCTGCAACGGGGTCGGGCAGGTACGCATCCAGCAGGGCTTCTTCTCGGTGCAGCAGACCTGCCCGCGCTGCGAGGGCTCCGGCAAGATCGTCTCCAGCCCCTGCAAGTCCTGCCACGGCAAGGGTCGGGTGCAGGAGCAGAACACGCTGGACGTGAAGATCCCGGCCGGTGTGGACTCGGGCGATCGCATCCGTCTGGCCGGCCAGGGCGAGGCCGGCATGAATGGCGGTCCGCCGGGTGATCTCTACGTGCAGGTGCGGGTGAAGCCGCACAAGCTGTTCCGGCGCGAGGGCTCGGACCTGCACTGCGAGGTGCCGGTGTCGTTCGCGACCGCCGCCCTTGGCGGCGAGCTGGAGGTCCCGTCGCTGGACGGCCGGGTCAAGCTGAAGGTCCCCGCGGAGACGCAGACCGGCAAGCAGTTCCGGGTCAGCGGCAAGGGCGTGAAGTCGGTGCACGGCGGTGCCGTCGGCGACCTGATCTGCCGCGTGGTGGTGGAGACGCCGATCAACCTGACCAAGGAGCAGAAGCAGCTCCTGCGCCAGTTCGAGGAATCCACTCAGGCCGGTGGGACCAAGCACAGTCCGCAGGCGCAGTCCTGGGTGGACGGGGTGAAGGGCTTCTTCGAGGACCTGAACTTCTGGTCGAAATAGCCCCTTCCCGAAACGCGTTCGCGGTTCCGCACAGGCCCCGGCGTAAACCGCGGCCTGTTGCGTTAGAACGACGGCCAGCCCCGACCGCTCACTCGCGGGCTCCCTCTTGCCGCGTGGTGATTCCCGCACCTGTGCTCGTGGCAACGCGGCCTTCTGAGCGTTGGGGGTGCATCAGGGACAGGCGGTTCCGGTGTGTCAGGTCAAGGGCGGTTGGCTGACCACGAAGCGCACGAAGACACGAAGGAAAGACTGAGGGCGGGGTCACCACGCAGGCCACAGGGTTCACGGAGAAAGGCAGGGATTGTGGGTGAGTGCTCGTGGTCAGTGTCGTGTCGGATACGGGAACGTTGACCGCCACGACTCGCCCTATGTTCAAGAACCCGCACAGGATGTTCTTCGTGCCTTCGTGTGCTTCGTGGTGAACAGTCCTTTGCCGTTCTCCGTGTTCTCTCTGTGCGCTCTGTGGTGAAAAATGGAGTGAGGGCGCGCGGGGCTCAGGTTGAGGCGAAGTCGAAGGTGGGGGCCGGCATCGGCGCCTGCAGGAAGTAGCCCTGCACGAGGTTGACGTTCAGGCTGTAGAGCACGGCGAGCACACTGGCGTCCTCGACATACGGCACGATCACCTGCTTGCCCTTGGCGTGCGCGGCCTCGGTATGCTCGCGGATCAGCTGCTGATTCTCCTCGCTCTCGGCCAGGTTCTTCACATACGACGGGTCCAGCTTGATGTGGTCCGCCTCCAGGTGCTGCAGCAACTGGAACGGGTTCAGGCCGTTGCCGAAGTCGTCGATGCACAGGTGGCCGTGCATCTCCTGCAGGCCCCGGGCCACGTGGATCGCCGGCTTCAGGTGGGTTACCACGGTGGGTTCCTTCAGCTCCACCACCACGTTGTCGGCGGGGATGCGCAGGGCGTGCAGGTCGTCGTGCAGCCAGCTGACCACCGAGGGATCGCCGAGCGAGCCATTGGTCAGCTTGAGGAAGAACTGGGTACCGGGGTCCTTCTTCAGCTGTTCCGCGAGGACGCCCAGGGCGGTCTTCAGGATCCAGCGGTCGATGGGCTGGGCCATCTCCGTGCGCTCGGCGCTGGGCAGGAAGGCCTCCGGTTCGTGGATATGACCCTCGGCATCGCGCAGCCGCACGAACACCGAATAGCGCGCCCGGTCGGCCCCGTGCAGGTTCACGATCGGTTGGTACAGCAGCTCCAGACGGTCGTGATCGAGGGCGTCCTGGATGCGTAGCCGCCATTGCTGGTCGGCCTGTGCCTGGGTCATCTCGCCCTCGGCCGGGCGGAAGAAGCAGTGGGTCCCGCCGCCGGCTTCCACCGCTTCCTGCAGTGCGCGGTCGGCCTGCGACAGTAGCTCCTCGGTATCCACCGCAGTCTCGTCGGCGATCACGATGCCGGCGGACAGGGTGCAGTTGGTGGAGGCGTTGCCGAGCTCGAACACGCGCCCGGTGACCGCCTCCATCAGACCGTGGACGCGGCTCTCCACCTCGTTGCGGCGGGTATCCGGCACCAGGATGCCGAAGTGCTCGGCCTCCAGGCGCGCGGTGATGGCCGGCTCGGGGAACTGGTCCTCGATCAGCTTGCCGATGTCGGCCAGCAGCAGGTCGCTGGCGGACATCCCGACGTTGGCGCGAATTTCCGCGAAGCGGTCCACCGCCAGCGTGATCAGGGCGAAGGGCTTCTCCGACTGCGCGGCCTGGCCCTGCGCGGTCTCGATCATGCCGGTGAAGTGCTGGCGGTTGTAGAGGCCAGTGACCAGATCGCGCTGCGACAGGTAATCGATCTTCTCCGCCAGTTCCGGGTCCTCCTGGGCCGAATCCAGCAGGACCTGGGTACAGGCCTCGCCCTCGACGCTGGCGGTGGAGAGGCGCAGGTTGGCCTCGAACGGGGTGCCGTCGAAGGCCTGCAGCTGGAAGGCCTGATGGGTCTGGTCGCCCTCCTCGCCGTTCTGGAAGCGTCGCAGCAGCCCCTTCAGTTCGTCGCGGCTCTCCGGCGCGACCAGATCCATCAGCGGCAGGCCATCGACGTCCTCCGGGTCGCCGATGCCGAAGCGTTCGCGCCAGGAGGCGTTGGCGTAGATGTGCATGCCCTCGTGGACGTAGGCGATGGCGTCGCGCGAGTTGTCCAGCAACAGCTGGCAGCGGCGCTCGGACTCCTGCAGCGACGCGTCCATGCGACCCAGTCGCTGGCGCAGCTGGAACTGTTCGGCGGCGCGAATGGTGAGGAGGCTGGCCAGTTCGTGCAGTTCGTGATCCACCACCGCGTACGCACCGGCCTCGTAGTCATCCACGCGTTCCGCTTCCGGGCGTTCGGTCAGGATCACGACCGGGATCCGCCGGCCGGAGGCATGCTGGGCCTCGTCCACGTGCTCGCGGGCCAGGCTCAGGCCGGGTTCGATCAGTACGATCACGTCGAAGCGCCGGTTCTCCAGCGCCTCGGCGAGGGCGTCGGTGGTCGAAACCTGCTCCGGGCGGATCGCACTGCCGCGGGTTCGGATGCTGCTGATGACCTCTTCCGCCCGGTTCGGATTACTGGTAACGAAGAGGGTACGAATGGTCTCGTTCATGGGGCCTGGTCGTCGCGGTTGCGGGTGGTGAGGGACAGTCCGTTGTCATTCGCGAGGCCGGGGTCCGCCTCCGTGCCGGGGGATTCCGCGGTCGGGCTGCCGACCTCGAGCGCAGTCATGCGGCAGCCCACCTCGGTGAACAGGGTAGTCCCCGTGCGCTCGCTGTCCAGTTCCAGAACGCGGGCGCGGTCGTTCAGCCAGCAGACCACCCGTTTTTCGTGGTCGAAGACCTGGGCCGGCAGAAACAGGGCGGCCCCGTCGGCATCCGTTCGTTGTGGCGCAAACAGGCCCGGCTGCGGGACCCCGGCGGCGACCCCGTTGCGAAAATCCTGGATCTGCATGGGGAGGCAGCGATTGGCAAGGAACTCCACGCCGATGCTGATGCGTTCGCCGACCTGATCGTCGAAGCGAATCCAGCGCAGCACCCCGACCGTCCAGCGGTGGCCGTCCACGGCGCGCAGCCCGACCAGGTCGCCAATCAACAAGGGCTGCTGTGGTGCGTCCAGGCACAGGCGGACGCCCCCGGCGCCGATGTCGTCCACCTGCCAGTGTTCCGGAGGGTGGCGCTTGGTGATGGGCCCTGTCGGTTCGTCGTGGCCGGCGATCTCGAGGCCGCGCCCGACGTCTTCCCAGGCGGTCGCGGCGGGGCCGGGGGTGTCGTCCGCGAGCGGCCGGAGATCGCTGTCGCGACCGGCGGCGGGCGGGCTGTCGACCAGAGCGAGATCCGACCCCCGCAGTGCCGCGGGCGACATCTCGAAGACGCTGACGCCGCGATCACGCTGCTGCACGGACTTCAGGCCGGCCTCGCCGTTCTCGTCCGTGTCGAGTTCCCGGGCGCTGGCGTCACGGCGACGCTCCATCTCCGCCAGCAGAAAGTCATGGATGCGTTCCAGTCCCATGACGCAGACCTGCTGCAGGTCGCCCGCGCGCTCGCGACTGTGCCGCCGGGTGGGCAGGTGCGACCACAGGCGCAGGAGATGCTCGGCCAGGGCCTGTGCATTGCCGGTCTGCACCGGCTCGAGGTTTTCCGGGGCGTCGCGCAGTGCGGCCAGGGCCGGGCCCAGCTCCACGAAGCAGGGCAGGTCGCCGGCGGGCTGGTCGCGCAGGACCAGTCCCGGCGCATGGTCGCGCTCGAGGTCGCAGCGCAACACGGGCATTTCGGGGTGCTGATTCGGATCGGGTGTGGCGGCGCAGGCGACGGCAATCGAGTTGGCCCAGCGGGCCAGCAAGTCCATCTCGCCCATCTTGAGGGCGTTCGGATCGGTGCTTCCGAGCACCATGATGCGCGCGCTCATGGTCTCGATGCGGTCCAGCTCGACCGGGCCGAAGCGCTTGTCGATGGCCGGGGCTTGGTCGGCGATGTGCTGTGCGCGCGCCAGGCGCAGCAGGTCATAGAGTTGCTGCCACTGGCCGGGCGGCACGTCCTGATACAGTCGCCAGTGGTGGACACCGAGCGCGCCCAGCAGCGCGACCGCGGCCTGAAGGGGGGCAGTCAGGCGGTCCGCGTGCTGGGTGTTCCCTTCGTCGAGCCGCTCGCGCGCGACCAGCAACTCGGCGGTGAGCAGGGCGCGCAAGGCCGCCCCAAGGGCCTCCGCGCGATCGCGACTGCGCCGGCCCAGCGGAAGGGGCCGCTGGCGTAACAGACGCTCCATGCCGGGCAGCAGGGGCAGGAGATGGTCTTCCAGAATGGCGACCAGCGTGGTGCGCGTGCCGGGGTGCAGGGCGACCGCATTGAGTCCGTCGAGGGCCTCGCGGAGTCGCTGGATGCCGAGTTCGGGTTCGCTGCCGGGCAGCTCGGCGCACCAGGCCCGCAGGGCTTGCGGCGTCTGGTGGGGGAAGCTGTCGGGACTGGCCGGATGGGCGGGCAGCTCGGGCAGGGCTTGCAGCATGGGCGTGTCCAGTGGTCGCTGAGCCGGTTGCGTGGGCCCCGGGGTGTTCGCTTCAGCCCCGGATCTGGCGGTACTTTAGCAGCAAACCGTGCAATTGGTGTGGGTGGCCCGGACCTTCATTCACGCCCGGACCACGGTGTCCGCAGGGTCTTGCCGGGTTCCCCGGGGATCTCGCGTGCCAGGCGCGGGACCAGGTAGCCCGGCAGGCGGGCATGGAGGTCGCGATAGAGTTCGCCGGCCCGCGCGTCCGATACCTCGAAATGGGCCGTGCCACGGGTGCGGTCGAGCTGGTGCAGGTAGTAGGGCAGCACCCCCAGGCGAAAGCCCGCCTCCTGCAGTTCGATCAGGGTCTCGGCATCGTCGTTGATGCCGGCCAGCAGGACCGCCTGGTTGAGCAGTGTGACGCCCGCGCCGCGCAGGCGCTGCAACGCAGCGTCGGCGGGTGCGGCGAATTCGCGGGGGTGGTTCGCATGCAGGACCAGGATGTGCTGCAGGCGCCCCTGGCCGAGCCAGGCGAGCAGGCGGTCGTCCACCCGTTCCGGCAGTACCACCGGAAGACGTGTGTGGATGCGCAGGCGCTCGAGGTGCGGGATCCCTGCAAGGCGCTCCGCGAGCCGGGCGAGGCGGGTGTCGGACAGGCTCAGCGGGTCGCCCCCGCTGAGGATGACCTCGCGGATGTCCGGGTTCGCCGCGATGTACTCCAGTGCGGGCGCCCAGTCGTCCCGCGCGGGGTTGTGGTCGGCGTAGTCGAACTCGCGGCGGAAGCAGTAACGGCAGTGGATGGCACAGGCCCCGGTCGTCAGCAGCAGCACGCGGCCGCGGTACTTGTGCACCACACCGGGTGCGGCCAGGGCGTCGTGGTCGCCGACCGGATCGCTGACGAACCCCGGGGACTCCAGCGCCTCGCGCGCATCCGGCAGGGCCTGCAGCAGCAGGGGATCGCGCGGGTCGCCCGGGTGGATCCGCGCCAGGTAGCTCTCCGGGATGCGGGTGCGGAACAGCCGGTGCCCGGCCTGCATGCCCGGCAGCGCCGCGCGCGGCAGTTCCAGGCGTGCGGCCAGGGTGTCGGGGTTGTCGATCGCGCGCGCCAGCGCCTGCTGCCAGGCCGGGGTTGCGCGCGGCGCGGGTGGCTGGGTTCCGTGCGGCTCGCGCGTTATCATGACGGGCTTTGTGGGCATGGATCGTTTCCGGACGGGGCCGTATGCTCGCGCAACGTTTTTTCGAGGAACAGCACGCAATGGCAACCTACAGTACCAACGAATTCAAGGCCGGTCTCAAGCTCCTGCTGGACGGCGATCCGCAGGCCATCGTCGAGAACGAGTTCGTCAAGCCGGGAAAGGGGCAGGCCTTCAACCGGGTCAAGCTGCGCAACCTGCGCACCGGCCGGGTGCTGGAGAAGACCTTCAAGTCCGGCGAGTCGGTGGAGGCCGCCGACGTGATGGACACCGAGATGCAGTACCTCTACAACGACGGCGAGTTCTGGCACTTCATGGTGCCGGACAGCTTCGAGCAGTACGCCGTGGGCGAGGCCGCGCTGGGCGATGCCGGCCAGTGGCTGAAGGAACAGGATGTCTGCACCGTGACCCTGTGGAATGGCGAGCCGCTGTCGGTGGTGCCGCCGTCCTTCGTCGAGATGAAGATCACCGAATGCGACCCCGGTGTCCGTGGCGACACTGCACAGGGCGGCACCAAGCCGGCCACGCTGGAGAGCGGTGCGGTGGTCAAGGTCCCGCTGTTCGTCGAGGAAGGCGAGACGGTGCGGGTGGATACCCGCAACGGCGAATACGTCTCGCGCGTCTGATCCCGATCCTGCCGGCCTCCACGAGATGAGCGACTGGCGGCCGGGTGCGGCGCCGGCCCGGATGGCGCGTGCGCGCCTGCTGGCCGGGCTGCGGGCGTTCTTCGCGGCGCGCGGGGTGCTCGAGGTCGAGACCCCGGTCCTCGGCCGGGGCGCGCCCCAGGACCCGATGGTGGAGAGCTGGGAGGCGCAAGCCCCCGATGGGGCGCGGGGCTTCCTGCAGACTTCGCCGGAATACCCGATGAAGCGCCTGCTGGCGGATGGCGCCCCGGACATCTATCAGATCGCCCGGGTCTTCCGCGCGGGTGAGTCGGGACTACGCCATAACCCTGAATTCACCCTGCTGGAGTGGTATCGCCACGGGCTGGACCACCGGGCGCTGGCGCGCGAGGTGGTTGCGCTGATCGCGGACCAGGCGGGGCTGTCCCCCGAATGGCGCGCGCCGCGGGGTTGCGAGGAGATCGCCTACGCGGACCTGTTTCAGACCACTCTGGGGGTGGATCCGCTCGCGGCGGATGCCGCGGGGCTGGAGCGGGTCGCGGCGGCGCACGGGCTCACGGTGGGCGGAGAACTGGACCGGGACGGCTGGCTGGACGCCCTGATCAGTCTGGTGATTGCCCCCGGCTTCCCGCCGGACCGGCTGACCATCCTTCATGACTATCCCGAGAGTCAGGCTGTGCTCGCGCGCCCCTGTGCCGAACGCCCGGGCTATGCCGCCCGTTTCGAGCTCTACTGGGGGGGGCTGGAGCTGGCCAACGGCTACCACGAACTGACCGACCCGGAGGTCTTCCGTCAGCGCCGCGCCCGGGACATCGTCCTGCGCCGTGCCCGGGGCCAGCCGCTTCCACCTGTGGATCGCCATCTGGAGGCGGCACTGGAATCCGGACTGCCGGACTGCGCGGGCGTGGCCCTGGGCGTGGACCGATTGCTGATGCAGTTGCTGGGCGTCTCCAGGATCGACCAGGTGGTCGATTTTCCCTGGTCCAGGGCGTGACGTCGTCCGTCCGGAGGGCTTGTCCCGGCGGGGGCGCCGGCACACTATAGGGGCTGTTGCCCCGCACGTTTGCAGGATGGTCGGACCCCTATGCCCCCTCGTCTTTTTCCGCGCCGCCCTGGCCCTGTTCCGGTTGGTTCCGGATGGGCCATTGGCCTGTGTCTGATACTGTCGCTGTGGCTTGCGCCGCTGGCGACACAGGCGCAGTTCGAACACCTCCCGCAGCCGTTGCAGCGTGCGATCGAGAGCCAGCGCCTGCCGCCGGAGAACGTCGGGTTGTGGGTCCAGCGGATGTCCGATGGCGCGGTGCTCGCGCGACTCAACGTGGACCAGCCGTACAACCCGGCCTCGACCATCAAGCTGGCGACCTCGCTGGCGGCCCTCCACGAGCTGGGACCGGACTACACCTGGACCACCGAGGTCTGGGCGACGCGCCCGGTGCGCGACGGCGTGCTGCGGGGGGACCTGGTGATCCGGGGCACCGGCGATCCCGGGATGGTCAGCGAGGAGCACTGGCGCATGCTGGGCCAGTTGCGCCAGACCGGGCTGCAGCGCATCGAC
Organism: Thioalkalivibrio sp. ALE28; assembly: GCF_000377425.1. NCBI lineage: Bacteria > Pseudomonadati > Pseudomonadota > Gammaproteobacteria > Chromatiales > Ectothiorhodospiraceae > Thioalkalivibrio > Thioalkalivibrio sp. ALE28. Next base: position 427,684 of record NZ_KB898093.1, read on the forward strand.
GGGAACGTGATCCTCGACGCCTCGCATTTCGAGCTGCCGCCCGGTGATCCGTCTGGCTTCAACGACCAGCCGCTGCGGGCCTACAACCAGCTGCCCTATGCCCTGCACGTGAATGCCAGCGCGCAGCGCTTTCGTGTGCGCCCGGAACGGCATGGAAGCGGGATCGACGTGACCGTGGACCCGCCGCTGCCGGGGCTGGAACTCGTGAATCGCCTGCAGCCGACGCGCGGAAGCTGCGGGGCCTGGCAGCGCGGGATCCGCTTTGACGCCGACCCGGAGGCGCAGCGCGTAACCCTGGCCGGGGAATACCCGGTCAACTGTGGCGACTACGAACTGCTGCGCTCGGTCCTGGCGCCGGAGGCCAATCACGCCGAGATGTTCCGTCTGCACTGGTCGCAGTGGGGCGGCGAGTTAACCGGCGATATCCGCCCGGGCGTGCTACCGGTGCTGTATGACGAACCGATCCTGCGCCACACCTCGCGGCCGCTGGCGGATCTGATTCGGGTCTCCAACAAGTGGAGCTCCAATGTGATGACCCGCCATCTGCTGCTGACCCTGGGGGCGCGGCATTTCACGCCGCCTGCCACGCTGGAGAAGGGGCAGCAGGCCCTGCTGGAATCCCTGCGCGGGTTGGGGGTCGAAGTCGGTGGCATGGTGGTCGACAACGGTTCCGGACTCAGCCGCGATACCCGGATGACCGCGCGGCAGCTCGGCGGCATCCTGGAGGCGGGCTGGCAGCACCCGCACCGCCCGGAGTTCCAGTCCTCCCTGGCTCTGGCCGGCCTGGACGGGACCCTGCGCAACCGCTTCCGCAATGGCAGCCAGCGCGACCTGCGCGGGCAGATGCACCTGAAGACCGGGCATCTGAACGAGGTCTCCGCGGTGGCCGGCTATGTGCGGACGCGGGGTGGCGATGATCTGGCGGTGGTCGTGCTGGTCAACGACCCACGTGCCCACCGCGGCATGGGGCGCAACCTGCAGGATGCCGTCCTCGAGTGGGCCCACGACCTCTGACGGGTGCACCCCGTTTGTTCACCACGAAGCACACGAAGACACGAAGAAAATCCAGAAAGCGCCAACAGGAAGACGCGAAGATCGGAAGATTCCTGAAAGGGTGCGCAAGCCACAAGGATTGCGCACCCTCTCGCCCCCTGCTGACCTTCGCATCTTCCTGTAAATGCTCTTGCGGGTTTCTTCGTGCCTTCGTGTGCTTCGTGGTGAAAAGTGCCTTGCGAACTCAGGGGAACTCGGTCTGCCAGTTGGACAGGATCGGCGCGCGGGAGACTTCGACGTCCAGCGCCGTCAGCCAGCGCGCGACCATGCGATTGGAGTTGTTGCGCAGGGTGTAGGCCTCCGGATGCTCGACGAAGGCCATGTCCCATTCCGGCGAGGTCTTGCGTTCGTCGTATCCCGCTTGCCAGATGCCTTCCAGCTCGTCGCGCAGGACCTCGACTCGTGCCCCCGGAACCGTCAGCAGGTAAAAGTCCGCCAGTGGTACCCGAAGTTGCCCCACCGTGGATGGCCCGAGCTCGTGGCCGGTCAGTACCTGGCGTCCGAGCGCGGCGCGGGTCGGTACGAGCAACCCGGAGATCCCCTGGAGCGGTCCGGTCCGGCGTTCGACATAGAAGACCCAGTCGCCGTAGGAGTAGCGCAGCCAGGCCCCCGGTTTCCCGGCTGGCAGGATCAGGCTGGAGTGTCGTCCATGGTCCAGCAGGGCCACGGTAACCGGGCCTTCCGGGTCGTCCGGTGGTTGCAGCGTCACGGCCGCGCAGCCCTGCAGCAGCCACAGACTGAGTACCGCAAGGAGCCAGGGCGGAAGACGGAAGCGGCGCCGTAGCGGGGCCGCGTTGTCGCTGCGACGGCGCATGTCGGGTCAGTGGCGTTCGAGCTTGCCCAGTTCCGACAGGATGGACAGCACCAGCGATTCGCCTTGCGAGCCCATGCCGCGACACAGCACGTCGGGATCGCGCTCGCCGTCCACCAGACGCTTGGTGATGCCGCCGAGCCGCGCCATGTCGCCCCCGGCGCGACTCATCTGCTCGGCCATCTGGGACAGCCAGTGCAGCGACTGGGCATCACCATGCGCGGCCCCGTGGATCATCTGTGCCAGCCCCGGGGCGGCCTGGGCCGGGTCGCCGCTTTGCTCCGGGTCGGGCAGGGTGGAGGGGTCCTGCAGCCCGGAGAGGATTGCCGTCAGGATCACCGTGTCCTCGTCGTCCAGACCCTGCAGCAGGGAAGGGTCGCGCTCGCCGTCGAGTACCCGGCGAATGCGCTGGATCAGTTCGCCCCAGCCAGCCTCGTGGGCCTGGTTCAGGACCGGCTCCAGCTCGCGGCGGGTTTCCGGGTTCTGGGTGGCCTGGACCACCAGGTTGATCAGGCCGGCCTGGGCCTGGCGGATCTGTTGCGCGTGTTGTGGGTCAAGCATGCTGTGGCGGTCTCTTGCGTTCGGTGGTGGCACGGACCGAGGTCGGGGCAGCGCAGCAGCCGCACCCGGCTTCGCTCTTGTGGCGAGGTTAGCATGCCCGGAAGTGCGTTCGACCGGGGCCTGCGGCACAATGGCCCCTCCATTTGCAGAGGATGTCGTGGTGGAAGAGCAGACAGCAGTGGGGCTGTGGGTGGCCCTCGGGATCCTGGCCATCGTGATCGCCGCCCTGGTGGGTTTCTGGGTGGGCCGCGTGACCAGTGACGAACGCAAGCTGATCCGCGAGCTGGAAGAGGAACTGGATCGGCGCATGCAGGAACTGACGCGCTACCGCAGCCAGGTCAACGACCACTTCGACCGCACGGCCACGTTGTTCGCGACCATGGCCGGGTCCTACCGCGACCTCTATCACCACCTGGCCCAGAGCGCCGAGGAGCTGGCGGACAAACCGACCCGCGACCGCCTCGAGGACCGCGCCGGCCAGCTGCTGTCGCACATGACACGCCGCGATTACGGGACCGGCCCGGGCGAGGCCGCCGGCGGCGCCAACGAATCGGACGCCCAGGACGACGAGCCCGCCGCCAAGGGTTCGGGGGAAGAGCCCCGCAAGCCGGACGACCGCCCGCGCCCCGACTGATCGCCGCTACTGAAAAAACCTGTTATCACCACGAAGCCCACGAAGGCACGAAGAAAAGCCGAGTAGCGCTCACAGGAAGACGCGAAGACGGGAAGGTGGCTCGCAAGGCAACGTACACATGGGTTGCGTGCCCTCGCAGTCCTTCCGACCTTCTCCCCTTCCTGTAGCGGTTCTTCAGAGCGGGTTTTCTTCGTGCCTTCGTGGGCTTCGTGGTGAACAAAGGCCCTTGCCCTTGGAGCCCTCCGCGCCGGGGTGTGCCCGACGCGGGGCGGGATCAGAGGGCGGAGATCTGGGCGCGGATCTGGTTGTCCAGGTTCTGGATCCAGTTGTTGTAGTTCGGGTGGATGTTGCCGTCTTCGTAGTTCAGGTTGGCGCTGTCCTTGTAGCGGATGCTGTATTCGCCCGCAGCGAACGGGATCTCCACCACGGCGACGTGGTCGCGCAGGCTGAGCCGGCCTTCCAGCAGCCCGGGCTCGGCCTCTTCCATGCGCCAGCCCAGCGAAGCCCCGGCGGTGCGGATCGCGCGTTCCATCTGCTCGGCGCTCGGGCGGTCGCCGTCGACATTCGTGACCGTGGTATCGCTGATGTCCTGCACGGGAACCGTGCCGCGGCAGCCCGCCAGCGCGATCAGGGCGGCGAAGATGATCACCAGCAACGTCTTGGTATTCATAGTGTTTCCCTTAATGGATGCGCGGGGAGTGTAGACCTGCGGAAGCGTCGTTTCCAAGGGCACCGGGGCGTGCGTCTAGGGAGACGCTGATTGAATCGCACGTCCGCGCTCGAGTCGCTTTTGCGTGCGAACAAGGCGCGGTGACTGCCGTGCAGTCATTCTGCACAAGGGAACCGCAACGC